>JAYZBJ010000193.1:0-3522 GCA_036338795.1 Pseudomonadota bacterium
TGGTGAATATCAAGCATGCCCCCATTTAACGCCATGAATACCGATCTGAACAAGGGAATTTAATGCGACTGCCCGCAACCGACCTGGACAGATTCTATGAAAGCCGGCTGGGCGAAGCAGCGGCGTTTCTAATGATGAAGCGAATGGGAGACCTGTGGGGCGACTGCAAGGACCTGAATGTCCTCGGCATGGGATATGCTCATCCGCTACTCAATGGTTATGCAGGTACGGCGCGGGCTTGTGTCTGCGCAACGCCTCATACCGGCCAGAAATCGACATGGACGATCCCAGGCCGCGGCATCGCCACTTGTATCGCCGAAGAAGACCGATTGCCCTTCGGCGATGGAACGTTCGAGCGGATCATACTTCTGCACGCAATCGAAGAGGCCGACAGCCCGCGCGCCGTACTTCGTGAAGCATGGCGCCTACTGGCACCGGAAGGCAGAATGCTTGTCGCCGTCGCGAACCGCACCGGCCTCTGGTCACTGTTCGAGAATACACCGTTCGGCCACGGCCGCCCATGGACGCGCCGCCAATTGATCACCTATCTCAACGACCACCTCTTCCAGGTGACGGCCAGCACCACCGCAGTCCACGTTCTGCCAATCGGCTGGAAATTCTTTGCGGCAAGCGCTGAAGGCTGGGAAAAGGCTGGTGCGCTGCTGACCCCCGGATTTGGCGGCGTGGTCATGGTTGAAGCCACCAAGAGACTTTATGCCCGCCCCGGCGGTGGAGCCGTTGCCCCAGCGACAAATCTGGCACCTGGGCGCAAAGGTGTTGCACAACTGCCTAGAAAAGAGGCAGACGTGAGCAGCGTTGAGAAACACCAGAATACGCGCGTTGACCGCCCTTAGGCCGCGCGCTTTGATCGTCTCGTTACCAACTGGGAGGCTTTGGGGCCATGAAACTTATCACCGCCATTTTTAAGCCAAGCCGGCTAGATGCCGTTATCGACGCGCTGAGCGAAGCGGGCGTCGCAGGCCTGACCGTCTCGGAAGTCCGCGGCTATGGCCGACAGCAGGGCAAGACCGAAGTCTATCGCGGCGCGGAATACGAAGTCCGCCTGCTTCCGAAGGTAAAGGTCGAGGTTGCCTGTTCCGGCGACGATGTGGACCGTCTTTCCGAAGCGATCATCAGCGCTGCCAACACCGGCACCATTGGCGACGGCAAGATTTTTGTCAGCGGTCTCGACTCTGTCGTTCGTATCCGTACAGGTGAAAAGAACGAGCAAGCGCTCGCAAGCTAAGGGCACCTCTTTTTTTCCGAGAGTGCCGAGAAAGCCGGCTGGGGGTCAGGGTCCAGCCGGCTTTTTCATGCCTGCCTGTCAGCCGCGTCGGAGGTGGAGGATGACTTCGTCCGCCCCCCAGTTGAGGCGGGAGAGGCCTGAACTGCGGAACGCACCGACCCTGCCATCACGCATTGGCGCGATAGCGACCATCTGCAGCCCAAGCGCTTCGGTGAGGTCGATCATGTCTCGCGCGGTAGATGGGTGCAGCGCGGTCTCATCATGCCAATCCTTATGTCCCGGCATACGACCAGTCGTGAATAGCGAGAAACGCCTCGTCCACAGACCGAAATTGCGGAAGGAGACGATGATCTCTGGCGCAATTCTCGCCAGCTCTTGAAGCACGAACGCCGGACGCCGCATCTGCTGGATAGCTTTCGACAGCACTGCGACATCGAAGCCGTTATCCGGGAACACTTCCAGATCGCTGTCGGCATCCCCCTGGATGATGGAAAGACCGCGCGCCAACGCCAGTCCTGCCGCTTCAGGTGACAGTTCCAGCCCACGCGCATCGACGCATCGCTGCGCTTTTAGCAACGCCAGCAGGTCGCCGTTTCCGCAGCCCACATCGATAACCTTGGCGCCTTGCGGCACGCGGGTCGCGATGGCGAGGTGGTCGGCACGGGCATTCTGACTGTTGCTCATCACAGCCCCCGAAACTCTGCGCTGGCTGTCAGGAAACCTGCGAGCGCGTCCTCATAAATCGGTTCTTCGAGCAGGAAGGCATCGTGGCCCTTGTCACTCTCGATCTCGAGGTGGCTAACTTCCGCCCCCGCCGCTGCAAGCGCGCGCGTGATCTCACGGCTGGCCTGTGGTGGATAGTGCCAGTCCGACGTGAAAGAGAACAGGCAGAAGCGGACAGGCGTCGCCCGAAATGCATCTGCCAGACGACCGTCATGTCGAGCGGCCAAATCAAAATAATCCATCGCCCGCGTCACATAGAGATATGAGTTCGCATCGAACCGGTCGACGAAGGAATGTCCCTGATAGCGCAGATAGGACTCGACCTGGAAATCGGCATCGAAGCTGAAGCTGGCGCTTTCCCGGTCCTGCAGGCCTCTGTCGAATTTACGCTTCAATGCTGATTCCGAGAGATAGGTGATATGAGCAGCCATGCGCGCAATGGCCAGGCCACGGCCCGGTTTTCTGCCGTCCGCAAGGTAATTGCCGCCCGCCCAATCCGGGTCGGCCATGATGGCCTGGCGACCGACCTCGTAAAAAGCGATGTTTTGTGCAGAGTGGCGCGCGGCTGTGGCAATAGGTACGGCGGTGAAGACCTTCTCCGGCGCCTGAACGGCCCATTCGAGCGCCTGCATGCCGCCCATGGAGCCACCCATGACAGAGAACAGGCTGTCGATCCCCAAAGCGTCGATGAAGGCACGCTGCGCCCTCACCATGTCCGAGATGGTGATGACGGGGAATCGGGTCCCCCAAGGCTTTCCATCGGGTCCCGGTGAAGCTGGCCCCGTCGTCCCCATGCATCCGCCTAGTACGTTGGTCGCAATGACGTGGAAGCGATTTGTATCAATAGGCTTTCCCGGTCCGATCATTCGTGGCCACCAGGCCGGCCGGCCAGTCACCACATTATCAGAACCGGCAAACTGATCGCCTGTCAGCGCGTGGCAAATCAGGATTGCGTTGGTTTTGTCGGCGTTGAGTTCGCCCCAGGTCTCATACGCAATGCGCACGGACTCCAGCTCTTCCCCACAATCGAGGGGAAGCGGCGATGGCAGCGTCAGTTGTTGGACTTCGCTGACTGAAAGGCGAGGCGTATCCGGCATAGCCGGCTTGAGGTGTCTGTGAAGCCACGCGAAGTCAAGCGGTCGCACCAGCCTTTAGCCTGGCGCGCATATGACTGACTTGATTTTCCGCTCGTCTTTGCTCAGGACGACGAGCTTACATGGGAGCAGTTGTCATGAGCGGGCCGAAGCCACTTTCGAACATTCTTGAGATCACCCCTTACAAGGGCGGGCAAAAGCTCGACCACGGCTGGAAGCTGTCCTCTAACGAGAATCCGCTTGGTTGCAGCGCGTCAGCGCGTGAGGCGCTCGCGAAAGCGGCAGAACATCTCGAACTGTATCCTGATGGTTCTGCCTACGGACTGCGCGAAGCGCTGGGCAAGAAGTATGGCCTCGATCCCGATCGTATCGTGTGCGGTGCAGGCTCGGACGAAATCTTCCAGCTTCTCGGCCGAGCCTATCTCAGCCCCGGTGATGATATCATCCAGTCTGAACATG
>JAYZBJ010000194.1:0-5417 GCA_036338795.1 Pseudomonadota bacterium
GCCTTCATATCGCGTCGCGTATTTGTAGCGGTCCAGATGATGTTTGAAGTCACCATCTGTCTGCGCAATTAAGTCTATCATCTCATCCTGAGTGCCGGACTCGGGTGTTAGCCAGCCATCGGCATCGCCGCTTTTCCGCAGCGCGTGCAGCATGACGTCGAGGCTTTCATCGATGACCGTGCCATCTTCAAGCACGAGGACCGGCACCGTGCCCTTGGGAGATGCGTCGAGCATTTCGTCAGGTTTGTCGCGCAGCACGACTTCGCGTAGCCGGCAATCGAGGGCAGCGGTACGGATGGCCAGCCGGGCACGCATGGCATACGGGCAACGCCGGAATGAGTAGAGAACAGGCAGTCCCATCAGGTCACCGGTTTCAGTGGTGCCCGCCCAATATGCGCTTCGCCGCGCTTGCGGGCGAGTTCAACCTGCTTTTGGCGTTCGGCGAAACGGGCGCGCTGTTCGTCGCTGAGTGTATCGTGACAGGCAGGACAGCAGATGCCTTCCTGGTATCGCTCATCTTCGCGATCAGTCGCGCTGACGGGGTGCTTGCACCCATGGCACAACTCATAGCTGCCAAGTTCAAGACCGTGACCAACCGATACGCGCTGGTCGAAGACAAAGCATTCGCCGCGCCATTTACTTTCCGGTTGAGGCACAGTCTCAAGGTACTTCAGAATGCCGCCCTTGAGATGAAAGACATCGTCAATGCCTTCGGATTTTACGAAGCTGGTTGCTTTCTCGCAGCGGATGCCGCCGGTGCAGAACATTGCGATCTTGGGTTTGCGTCCCTGAGCTTCAAGCGTCTCGCGGAAGTTCCGAAACCATTCTGGAAACTCGCGGAAAGTCTCTGTTTCAGGGTCGATCGCGCCATCGAAGGTGCCAATCGCAAACTCGTAATCGTTACGCGTATCAATGAGGACCGTGTCAGGATCGCTGATCAGTTCGTTCCAGTCTTCCGGCGCAACATAGGTGCCGACCAGCGTATTTGGGTCGGTATCGGGCACGCCCATGGTAACGATCTCGCGCTTCAAGCGGACTTTCAGCCGCCAGAATGGCATCTCGTCAGCGTGGCTTTCCTTCCATTCAAGGTCAGTGCAGCCAGGCAGGCTTTTCAGGGCTGCCATTGCGTCGTCGAGCGCGGCGCCTGCAGCGGCGATCGTGCCATTCAGGCCCTCGCTCGCCACGAGGACAGTTCCCTTGGCACCGGACGCGCGCAGGGCCGCTTCGACGCGAGCGCGGATCGCCTCCGGTTCGTCAAAGGGGGTGAATTTGTAGAATGCAGAAACGCGAAAACTCATGACACCGCCTGTATGCCAGACCATGCCATGAGCTTCCAGATTGTGGTGCAGGGCTGAATGTCCTTGGTCAGCCCAGCCTTCCTTATGGCTTGGCAGCGTTTGCCGCGTCGCTCACTGCGTCGCCCGTCGCTTCAACGTCTTCGCCGACGCCTTCGATCGTGTTGCACGCGGTTAGCGTGAGAATGGCGACCATGGTGGCCAGCAGGAGAGCAATCGTTTTCATCCCATTTCCTTTCAAGGAAGAGTCGTTACATCCCGGTCTGGCCTAAAAACGCGCCGGACCGATAATCATAAGCCGCACAGACATCTTTGGTTCCCAAATAGGGCGACTCCCTGCTAATGGGGCGCCATGAAAAGCGCAGTGATTGTCTTCCCAGGTTCAAATTGCGACCGCGATGCCCAGGTTGCCCTTGAGGCCGTGACCGGTTCTGCTCCGGCAATGGTCTGGCACAAGGACGGCGAAATCCCGGACGGGACCGACCTCATCATGGTGCCCGGTGGTTTTTCCTACGGCGATTACCTGCGCTGTGGCGCGATGGCAGCGAATTCGCCGGTCATTGGTGCGCTTAAACAGCATGCAGAACGCGGTGGCTATGTGCTCGGTGTCTGCAACGGATTTCAGGTCCTGACTGAAACCCGCCTTCTGCCGGGGGCGCTGCTGCGCAATGCAGGGCTCGACTTCGTTTGCAAACCGCAGCCGCTTCGCGTCGAGAACTCGAATACCGCCTTCACCAGCGCCTATGCCGGCCAGAGCGAAATCACTGTTCCGGTTGCGCACCATGATGGCAATTATGTTGCCGATGATGAGACGCTGGACCGACTTGAAGGCGAAGGCCGCGTTGCCTTCCGCTATACCGGTAACCCCAATGGGTCCGCACGCGATATTGCCGGTATCCTTTCGGAAAATGGCCGCGTACTCGGCCTGATGCCTCACCCTGAACGCGCGATCGGCGGCCATGAAGGGGGCGACGACGGTCGCGGCATGTTCGAAAGCCTGCTGTCAGCAATCTGACCGCTTCGCGCTAGGACAATCAGAGCAGTTCAGCTAGAGTCCTCCCCGGAACAGGGTGAGGGGCCAATGTCATATCTTCAGGAAACCCGCGAAGCGGGACGCGAAATCTTTCCGGATCTCGCACGCGCATTTGCGCTGATTGGCATTGGCCTCGTCAATGTCGCAATATTCTCCTACCCGATGATGGGCGGTTACTCTGCCGACGGCGCGCTTACGGGCGCCGACAAATGGTCGTACTTCGCGGTGAACGCCTTGTTCCTGATGAAGTCCTACACGTTGTTCTCATTCATGTTCGGCGTTGGCTTCGCCTATCAGATCAAGGCGGCAGAGCGACGGGGCGTCGGGTTTGCCGGGCGCTATTGGCGCCGCATCATTGGGCTGCTAGTACTGGGCCTGCTGCATGTCGCCCTGCTGTTTCAGGGCGATATTCTGGTGATCTATGCGCTCCTCGGCAGCTTGCTCTATTTCTTCCGCAACATGGAGGCCTCCAAACTCATTCGCTGGGGGGTAATCCTCTATTCGGTCCAGATACTCGTTGTCGCCCTGGCCTCCGGTGCCTTCATTCTCGGCATGACATTCGCGCCAGAAGCGATGGCGGAGCAGGATGAAATGAATGACGAGCTGATCGAAGCATCGCTCCAGGCGTTCGGGGCCGGCTCATTTGGTGATGCCGTGGCCCAGCGGATCACCGACTGGTTTTCGGTTATTTCGTTCGGCCTGTTCATGCAGGGCATCGGCGCAATGTCATTCTTCATATTCGGCCTCGCTGCGGTACGGATGGGGACGATTGCTGATCCTTCACGGCCTTTCTGGAAACGTTGCCGTCACCTGTTCCTTCCGATTGGCGTAGTGGGCAGTGCCATCGGCGGATGGTTCATGGTCAACAGTGAGGGAGGCATGATGTCGACCGGAGCAATGCTCGGCATGATCTTCATCGTCACCTTCAGCCCGTTCTCCACAGCCGGGTATCTTGGACTGATCGCAAAATGGGCTGAGAAGCCAGAGGGCGGCCTGAAGGTTTTTCTGGCGCGTGGCGGCACGGCTTCGCTGACAGCCTATCTCCTGCAGAGCCTCGTCTTCTCGCTCGTCTTCAACAATTACGGCCTGGGCTACTATGCCGAGATGAGTGCTGCCGGGACGATCCTTCTCGCGCTGTGTGTCGGCTTCGGATCGGTGGCTTTCTCAAGCCTCTGGCGCCTGGCGCTCCCACGTGGCCCCATGGAAATTCTCTTGCGTCGCTGGACGTACCTTGGATCTCGTTGACGCTGGCGGGACACGCAAGGCGAAGAACAAGTCGCCCGCAAAACCCGATGGCGACCAGTCCTGCTGCAGTGCGGCGCCCTCTGGCAGAAAAGCGGCATGGGCCAGATCGTAAGGCATCGTCCGTGCGAACCGCAGGCCAGTGCCAGCATAGCAGACGCTTTCAAACCTGGCTGAGAATGGCATTTTCAGGCGTGACAGGCGGGCGTTGCGCGCCACGGATTTCGACGCATTGATCAGCATCGGCACTGCAATCGCCGGATCCATGCTTGGCCGAACAGCAAGGTCGATGACTTCCAGTTCCGCAGGCTCGTATGCATTGGGTTTGGTGATGGCCAGCTGGATCATGCCATCGAGACCATTGCGCCCTTCAAGCCCAAGCAAGGCGATCCGGCCTGGCGCGTCGGGGTCAGCCATCTGATAGCCGTAAACGCTCGCCGCCCGATTGGGCACGGCACGGTATCCCATGCGGCAGGCGGCATTGAGGTCATCGATCAGGCCGGCATCCCCCTGCCGCACGGGATTGAGCGCGAGGACCTTACCCCGCATCGGCAAGGCTTTCTCAAGCGTAGACGGGCCCCCGCGAAACAGCTCGCGCTTGGACAGCCAATCATAGATATCTTCATTGCGCGCGAGACGCGTCATTACATGCCCGGCCGCCATCGTTACCGAGTGTATTGGCCATTCGATCCGCTCACGACCGCGCGGGCCGAGCCATGCAGACAGACCGATGCGTTTGTGAAAATCTCCAGCGAGGGCGTTGTTGTTCAGCGTATAGATCGCCGCACCGCCATGCGATTGAAGCGCGCGTCGGGCGAGTGCGAATCCGGCGCCGCGGCCATCAATGCCAGAGATGAATGTGTGACCGCAAATCGCTGTCAAGTCGCGGCCATGTGCCGTGAACTGGCGGGCCTGCAAGCCGATTACAGCGACCAGCCGTCCACGACGTTCAGCGACGAGGCCAGCGGGAATATCGCCCTGGTCGGGATTGTCGAAGAACGCCCATTTCCATCCTTCGGCACTCCTGACGGGAAAGCCGGCATCCTTGACCAGTTTCGCAACGGCGTTGACGTCGCCTGGCCGAATGGTGCGGATCGAAATCATGGCGTTTTTCCCTCCCGATCTCAGGAGGTTAGCAAAAGAAGCCTCAGACATGCTTAACCACGAGTTTGAGATTTTACGGATCGGCAGTTTCTGATTTGCCGATGACGCAGAGGCTCGCTACTGCTGTGGGTGACACACTATCGAGGCGGGAGGATGTACCATGAAAATGAGGATTGCAGGCTGTGCGGTGCTGGCGGGCGTGCTCGCCGCTTGCGGGCAGGGTGAAGATCAGCCCGCAGAGAATATTGAAACTTCAGACTCTCCGTCGGACGCCGCAGAGCTCGAACGGCAATCCCAGTCTACATACGCAGACATGGCGAACTGGCTCTGCCACCCCGACAAGGAGGACGATGCCTGTAGCGAAGATCTGTCCTATACGGTCGTAAATGCCGATGGGTCGCTCGAAGAGCGGGCCGTCGAAGCCGCCGCAAACCCTCCGGTCGATTGTTTCTATGTCTACCCGACCATTTCATTCGACACGACACCAAATAGCGACATGACGGCCGGCCCGGAGGAAAAGCGGGTTGCAACCTCTCAGTTCGGCGCCTTTGGAGAAGCCTGCAGGCTGTTCGCGCCCGTTTACCGCCAGATTACGCTGACCCATCTTCAGGCCGTGGTCCAAGGCGGTGAGCTCACCGCTGATCCCGCCATGGCCTATGGCGACGTTAAAGAAGCCTGGGACACCTATCTGGAGACTGAGAATCGTGGGCGCGGTGTCGTCCTGATCGGGCACTCGCAGGGTG
>JAYZBJ010000195.1:0-9514 GCA_036338795.1 Pseudomonadota bacterium
ATACTGGCGGTCCCATACCTGAAATATTGCAGGTGCGAAAGGGGGCGCGGCAGTCTACCCGCCCACCACTGCTGGCCCGCGCACGAAAAAGCCCGCCTCCCGGATGGGAAGCGGGCCTGATCGTCAGAGCGCCGGGAGGCGCCCGCAAACCCTAGCTCGCATCAGCGAGGTTCTGGTTCGCAAAGTCCCAGTTCACGAGGTTCTCGAGAAAGGCCTGCATGTAGTTCGGGCGGGAGTTCTGGTAGTCCAGATAGTAGGCGTGTTACCAGACATCCATGGTCAGGAGCGGGGTCGCGCCATCTTCGGTCAGCGGGGTTTCGGCGTTCGGCGTCTTGCGGATACCGAGCTTGCCGTCCTTCAGGACCAGCCATGCCCAGCCTGAGCCGAACTGGCCGCCACCGGCTGCCTTGAACTCTTCAGCAAACTTTTCGAACGAGCCGAAATCGGCGTCGATCTTGTCGGCGATCGCACCCGTCGGCTTGCCGCCGCCGCCCGGCTTCATGGAGTGCCAGTAGAAGGTGTGGTTCCAGACCTGGGCTGCATTGTTGAACAGGCCGGCCTTTGAGCTGTCCTTGGCCGCATCCTGGATGATCTGCTCCAGTGAGGCGTTCTCGTGGTCGGTGCCCTCAATCAGCTTGTTGAGGTTGTTTACATAGGCCTGATGGTGCTTTCCATAGTGGAAATTAAGCGTCTCTTCTGAGATGGCTGGGGCCAGCGCATCACGGGAATAGGGAAGAGGGGGAAGATCGAAAGCCATTAAGGTCGCTCCTTGCATTGATGTGTTTAGTTTTCTAGCGCGTCGCAGTTCATATGGGTTCCATGCCACACTCTGCCACCCTCACAAGCCCCCAAATCTGGGAAAGTCTCGACGAAAAGATTCAAGCCGGCGATGAAGACCGCTGGCTGTCGTCACGATATGCGCCGAAAGCCGAGCGCAAGGCGCTGATCGCGCTGTATTCATTTGCATTTGAGCTGGCCCGCATAAGGCTCGTTGTCACCGAGCCGGGACTGGGTGCAATCCGTTTCCAGTGGTGGCGCGAAGCATTAGAGGAAATCGCGTCAGGCAAAGCGCCTCGCGCGCATGATGTGGTCGGCGCGCTTGCCGATATGCTGGCTGAGAACCGCTACGATATCGACGCCCTGAAACGCCTGATCGACCAGTTCGAGGATGCCTTCGAAAATGCGGACCGGACGCAGCAGCCTGAAGCGCTGTTGACTGCAACCGCGGCGAGGGTGCTCGCCAATGCACACGGCTGGGGGCGGCATATCGCAGACCTTGCGCCTCACGTCGCTGCTTTGCGCCGGGGAGAGCGGGTCGGATACGGCCCGGTCGTGCCGCGCGTGCCGAAATCGATTCGACCGGCCGTCGCGCATCTGCGCCTTCGCCGTCTTTACGGGAAAAACAAGGATGCCGGGAAGCTTACGCGGCGCCTCTGCGTCATGCGCGGGATCATGACGGGTGAAGTCTAGGCCGTCAGGCCCGCTTGCGCGGTGACATCAGGACGACATTCTCGCCCTGTCCGAAACGTTTTTCGACGTCGGCAGCCGTAAGCGCCTCACCAAAGTAGAAGCCTTGCAAGCCGGTGCAGCCGAGGGCCTTGAGCACCATCATCTGCGCCTCGGTTTCGACGCCTTCAGCGACAACTTCAATTCCGACTGATCGCGCCCACTGTGTAATCGTGCTGACCAGCGTGGCCATCCTGTCCTGTGAGCCGAGATCGGCGATCAGGGAGCGGTCGAGCTTGATCTTGCTCAGCGGCAGCCCGACCATTGATCGCAGATTGGAATAGCCCGTGCCGAAATCATCGAGTGCAACGCGGATGCCCCGGTCGCCAATCTGCTCAAGCCGTTCGCGTGCGACATCCATATCGTCGATGAAAACCGACTCCGTGATCTCCATGACAATATGCTCGCGGGGGAGCTGTGTCTTGGCGAGAAGCCGGTCGAGATCATCCATAAAGGTCGGCAGGATAAGATCCGAAGGCGGGACGTTGAAGCTGATATCCTTGAGCCAGCCCTGTTTCGCCCAGGGAACCGCGTGCTCGGTCGCCCGCAAGAACAGGTCGCCATCCAGTCGCCGCCGAATGCCCATCTGGGTTGCGAGCGGGATGAAATAGTCCGGCGGCACCATGCCGGTTGGCCGGGACCAGCGCGCCAGTACTTCAAACGAAACGCGTTTGGTGTCGTTCGGGTTGATGATCGGCTGGAACCATGGCTCGATCTGATTGGTGTTGACGGCCTGGTTGAGCCTGATCTCAAGATCCGCCTTCTCGACGATCTCGTCGCGTAGCCGGCTATCAAACATGCAGACATGGCTGCCTGATTTGTGCTTGCGGCATTCCAGAAGCGCTTGGTCGGCTGCACCGCGAATCGTCTCGACGTCGGGCGCAGACACGTTCGTGCCAGCACCGCCGATATTCACCTCAATACGGACCTGCCGGGCCTGTATGACCATCGGAGCTTCAAGCGTGGATCGGAGAAAGTCGCCAAAGTTAGCGGCATCGCGGGCGCTTAGCGCGAGCGACACTGCAAATTCGTTGCCTCCCGTCCGGGCGGCAATGCCATTATTGCTCAGCGCCACGTCCATGAGGCGTTGCGCCACGGATTTCAGCACGAGGTCGCCGCCGGTCTGTCCTAGCGCGTTGTTCAGGTGCTTGAACCGGCGAATGTCGATCAGGAACAGCCAGTGATGCTGCCCATCCGGTAATGGGCAGATCAGGGCTTCATTCAGATGCCCGAGCAGGGTTGAGCGGTTGACGAGCCGTGTCAGCTGGTCGAGCCGGGAAATGGTCAGGACGCGGTCGCGTTCGCGCTCCAGCGTTTCGATCTGGTTCTGGAGCTTGGCCTTCATCCGCTCCAGTTCGCGGTTCGCTTCGACGAGCTGGCGCGTTGTCTCGTCGAGGTCACGCTCGGCCGACAGGCGTGCGTCGCGATCGCACTGCTCGAGGCCCTGCTGGATGAGGCCTTCAAGGTCGTCAGGCCGCTCGTCGCTCACCGCCAAACCTTTTCCAGCCGGAAACGAACTATTCGGGGCGAACTCTTCGGTACGATGGACATGCCGATATTAATGCGTTCATCGAAGTAATCCGCGATCTCTTCCAAAAATCCGCAAACAAGGTCTTCAAGTTTGAGAGCAGAGAAGTAGTCGACAATCAGAATACGTGGGTTGAGCGAAAACGCACGAAACCTTGGCATTTCTGCATCAGGATACTTCTTCAGGATGACGGTGTTGATCCGGCTGTCGAGCAATTCGATGAACTCAAAGAAACTTCTGGCATCGAAGAATTCAGGGTAAGCCTCACGAAATTCCTTGGCGAGCGTCCAGCCGTATCGACGGAGGGTTTCGGCCTGGGGCTCCCGGCGAGCCGAAGTCAATTCTGTTACCAAGGCAGAAATGCGGGGATTGTTTTCGTGATCAGTGTCTGTCCCCCGCCTTCCTGAAAGCAGGGCATAGCGCGTGATGACTGCCTGAATTTCTTCAGCCGTGATGCGGCACTCCGCATGCTCCAGACATTCTGTATATACAACGCCTTTCAAGACGCGCCCCGATCCTGTTCGTCAGACAGATCGCAATACTGTGCAAAATCAATTTCCAAACTCTAAACAGGCTTTTCTGAACTCTGCGTAGAAGCGCTTTGATTTCGTATGAAAAATCAAGTCGATTTGGAAAAATTTATATAAAACAATGCTGTCAAACTCGTCAGATTGAGACCGATGTCACGGAATTCGGTGATGTAAAAAGTCGCTGCAAACACTGCAAAAACTTCGAAATACAACTAGTCCCGGTCTAATTCTTGGTCCGTATGCCACCATGATGCCCAGCGAGCTGCGAGGCTGGATGGCTTTTCAGCCAGTAGTTTCGCGCCTCTTTCAAGGGCGTCAGCTTCGAGGGTTTCCTGTCGAATTGTTGCGAGTGCGTCGAGCAGCTCTGCGGTTTCAACTTCCTTTCTGCCGAGTAATTCAGGCGCGGCCTGTTTCAGCACGGCGAGATCGTGGTGCTCGCCCAGTGTGCGTGAGAGCAGCTGAGCCTGTTCGGCATAATCCTTCATGATCGGCGGCCAGATCTTCTTCATCAGGCGGACGTGATACCAGTGGTACTTCACGCGCTTTCGCCAGTCGTGGAAATCCTCGGCCTCGCCTGACTTGCGCGCCGCCTTCATGGCCTTGCGCGCGCGCTTGTATGTCTTCGCCGCGCCCGGAGCGAAGGCATCGGCGCCGTTTTCTTCGAGGGACCAGTCCTGCAGGCGATCAAGCGCCTCGCGGAAGACGAGGCGTATGTCGGAGAGTTTCTCCTCCGCTTCGTCGCGATCGATGTCAGCTTCTCGCGTTTCGAGTGCGCGGCGGAGCGGGGCAAGTGCGGCCTTGCGAAGCTGGCCTTCATGATGCGCCTCCAGCGCGTCCAGCGACTCCAGCATTGCCGAGGCATCGCGTGTGGCAGACAGGGTGCGCGCCGCATCGCGGAAGATCACATTCTCTTCACTGTAGGATGGGAAGGCCGGGCGCACGAGCCGCAGCAGGCCGCGCACCTTCTTGCAACGTTTGCGGGCCTGATGAACCCTGTCTGCCAGGGAGAGGTCTTCATCCCTGATTTCAGAAAGGCCGGTTTCGATCTGGCTGTTCGCGATTCGGCGCAAGCCAGCATCGACGCTCTCGTCCGTGAGCCTGAAGGAATAAGCCAAGTGTCTCCTCGATTGTCTCTACAGGAAAGGAATACTGCGATGCCCGGCAGGTTCCTTCCATCCAGGTTCAAGGCTTCGGCGGCGCTGCTGCCGCAGGCGGCGGTTGGCGGGGCTGGAGTTTCGGTTTCGGCATGAGGAGCAGAACTCCCATCGTTATTGCAAACCATAGTGCGGTGACGAGGAAGCAGTCGCGGAAGGCCAGAACGCTTGCCTCCACCGAGATCTGCCGCCCGAATTCGCCAAAGGCGGACTGGAAGGCATGGAGCGGCGAGTAGCCTGCGGCCTCATAGATCCGGGCATTGAGCGCGTGCTCATAGGCGAGCTGCGGATTGTTTTCGTTCATCGCCGCCGACAGATGGTCTCCATGGAAGATCAGACGCCGCTGCAGCAGGATCGCCAGCAGGTTCACACCGAACGCGCCGCCGGCCTGCATCAGGAAGGAGGCCCCGCCCGTTGCGGCGGCCAGCAGGTGCGGTGGCACCGCCCGCACAGCGGTTGTATTCGATGGCGGCATGCAGAAGCTGATTCCGATGCGGCTGAGCACGATCATCCAGACCAGCGGCCAGTATGGGGTGAGCGCGCTGATCTGTGAGAGCAGGTAGGCTGAAATTCCGAAACTGCTGATGCCGAAAGCGAGTAGCCAGCGAACATCCACCTTGTCGCTGAGCCGTCCGGCAATCGGAAACCCGATCACCATGGCAAGCCCAGCCGGGATCATCATGATGCCGGCCTCGGTCGGTGAATAGTGCTGCACCAGCTGGACGAAGAGCGGGATCAGATAGGTCGAGCCATAGATCGCCACGCCCGTCGCCGCGATGATCAGCCCCGCGGACCAGAACTGCCGGTATTTGAAGATCGCCGGGTTCAGCGCGGGGAAGGGGTGCCTTCGTTCCCAGAAATAGAAGCAGACAAGCGCTGTGACGCCGAGCGTCATCTTGATCAGCGTCAGGTCCGAATCCCAACCATCCCGATTGCCGCCCGCAAAGCCGGAGAGCAGCGATACAAGTCCGATGGTCAACAGACCGAGCCCCTGCCAGTCGAGGGGGCGGCGTTCAGCCTTTTGCTGCGGATCGACATCAGGCATCAGGAAGGAGGCCGCGCCAAGCGCTGCAATCGCCAGCGGCACCGTCGCCACGAACACCAGCCGCCAGCTTGCAAGGTCCACGGCGACGCCGCCGAGCGCCGGCCCGAAGGCCGGGGCCAGCACGACGCCAATCGAGAAAATCCCGATAGCCGTGCCTCGCTGGTGGTCTGGGAAGGTCTGGAAGATCAGGAACATCGACATCGGCTGGATCAGCCCGGCCGCGACCCCCTGCATCGCTCGCGCAACGATCAGCAGCGCGAGCGACGAGCTGACCGCGCCCAGCAAGGAGCCGGCGACGAACAGCACCATCGCAACCATGTAGGTCGTCCGTGGCCCGTAGCGTGACATGGCCCAGGCATTGGCCAGCATGGCGATGGTCGAAGAGGCGAGGAAGGCCGTCGACATCCACTGCGCCTGATCCTGCCCGAGGCCGAACGCGCCAATGATGGCGGGCAGGGCGACATTGATCGTCGTCGCGGCCAGTAGCGTCGACATGGAGCCAGTGAGCATGGCGAAGAGAAGCAGCCAGCGATAGATCGCGCCAAACTGGCGAAACCGGTCTCGCACAGCCTCATTCGCGAGCGGCGGGATGTCATCCGGCAGGGCGGCGGGCCGGGCAGGATATCCGCGGCCTGACGGGGCGGCGTCAGCGCTGCTCATCGTCCGACTGCTTGCGAATACGAATCTGGACCATTGTGCCGGGCCTCAGCGGGACGTCAGCGGTGTCGATATCAATGCGGACAGCAATGCGCTGTGTGATTTTGGTAAACACGCCATTGGCATTCGGATTCGGCATCAGTGCCGCTTCAGCAATCGTTGCGTCATGGATCTGCGCTACCTTTCCGCTCAGATCGAGGCCCGGATAGGAATCGACCTTGATCTCCACCGGTGCGCCGATGGCGACATGCCGGATGTCGGTCTCCTTGATGTTGGCGGAGACCCAGACGCTATCTGGATTGTGGAGAAGGGCCATGCGGAAGCCGCGCAGCGAATGCTCGCCTTCATCATAAAAGACTTCATCGACCACCCCGTCGATCGGGCTGACGATCTTGTGCTGGCTGACAGTCACTTCCTGCGCTGCCACCCGCGCCTCGGCTTGTTCGAGCGCGGCTCGCAGGACCGGAAGTTCGAGATCGATCAGCTGCACTTCTTCAACCGTGACATTCGCCGTGCGCTGTTCAGCGGCGGCCCGCTGGCGCTCGGCTTCAGCGCGTCGCAATGCCTGCTCGGATGTGTCGAGCGTATTCTGCGCCTGGTCGAGCGCAGCCTGCGCGACCCGTCCACGTTCAAACAGGTCCTGCGTGCGTTCATAGTCGCGAAGCGCCGTCTCATAGTCTGAGCGGGCACCGGCGACAGCCGCAGACGCTGACAGCGTTCCGGCAGAGCGTGCGGCAACTTCGCTGCCAGCCTTGGTGGTCGCGAGAGAGGCGCGTGTTTCCTCGCGGGCGATTTGCGCACGAAGGCGGGCCGCTTCGGCTTCATACTCTGCCAGCGTGTAAATCGCTTCGCGGTCGTCGATCGTGAACATCACATCGCCCTTGGCGACGCGCTGTCCTTCACCGACGGTAACAGATGTAATCCGACCTGAAATATCGGTCGAGACGGCAATCATGTCCGAGGCGATCCGCGCGTCAGCGGTCGAGACGTATCGCGCACGATCCATGAGGAAGTTCACGATCAGCGCAACGGCAATCAACAGGACGACGAGCCCTGCAATCAGGCGCGTGCGCCTGGCCGTGATGATCGAGGTGACCTGTTCGCGCCTTGTGCGCGCCTGCTTGACCGGGTCGAGGTCAGTGTGTGCGACTGTTCCGTCCATACCAGAGGACCCGCAGCATGGCTGCGGTGTCCGTATCCTCCCTGATGACGCTCTTTGCGGCGCCCAAAATCTGTTTCTGGGAGGATTGTTCTGGATATGACGTTAAGGCAATCAAATCCTTTGATTGCGGATCAGTCCTCAAAACCGATGAAAGTCGCAGCTTCGTCGACAGGCTTGCGGTGCGAAACGACGGCGTTTGCCGGGAAGTCCGGGTCTGGCCAGCCCATGGCAACGCAGGTCTGGATGACCTGATCGTCAGGGATTTTCGCATGCTCGCGCACGACCGGGCTCTGCATGATGCCCTGCGAGTTGATTACGCAGCCAAGGCCCTTGTCCCAGGCCGTGTTGACGATGCTGTTGACGACGCCGCCGCAATCAAACGGCGCGACGTCGCTGCCATAGATCGACTTGTCATATGTCACCACGATCGACACTGGCGCATCAAACTGGCGGAAACCGCGCAACACCCAGTCGGTGCGGGCCTTCTTGTCCTCACGGGCGATCCCCATCACGCCGAACAGCTGTTTGGCGATCTCGATCTGGCGTGACCGGTGAGTGTCGTCATAGGCCGGGCCGCTGCGGAACTCGCGGCTGTCAGGAACGCCAGCAATATTGCGCTCGAGGTTGCCTTTGCGAATCTGGTCGAGGACTTCGCCTGCAACCACGTAGAAATTCCACGGCTGCGTGTTGTACGAAGTTGGTGCGCGCATGGCGATCTCGATCACTTCACGGACCAGCTCTTTGGGGACGGGCTTGTCCAGGAAGCCGCGAATACTGCGACGACCGCGAATGACCTCTTCGAATTCCATGGCGATTCCTCCTGCTTGTCTGGCGGCACTGCTAATAAGATGCCCTTACGGTAGCCAAGCGCAAAACTGAAGGCGAGCCGTGCGCCCGTCTGCCACACTTCCGTATCCGTCTGGAAAGGCGCATCTAGGGTGAATGTATGAAGATCCGATCCGCCGGGGGCTCAAGCTCCGTTGTGCCCGCTGTGGCGAGGGCAGACTGTTCAGCTCCTATCTGAAGTTCCGCGACAAGTGCGAGAGCTGCGGGCAGGATTTTGGCGTGGCCGACACGGCCGATGGCCCGGCATTTTTCGTCGGCTTCCTGGTCATGATCATCTTCGCGCCATTCTATTTCATCCTGCCAATGCTCTCGATGCCGATTGCGTTGAAGGTGCTGGCCTTCATCGTGCTGATCGGTGTGATGATCGGGTTCGCGCTGGTCCTGCTGCCGCCGTTCAAGGCTGTCCTGTTCAACCTTCAGGTCCGCAACCGGGCCGAGGAAGCCAAGTGGGAACACACTGGCAAACACGGCACGCCGCCGAAGAACTGGAAAGGCTGATCCGGCCTAGCGCCGTCGCGCCCCGAACATATCCCGGAACGCTTCGAATGTGCCCCGCGCGACCTACGTGACGGTCGGCTTGCGGCCATGCGCATGGCGTACGAAATGAACGCAGTTCGATCCGGTCAGATGGTAATCATGGCCCAGCCGACGCTGCGCCCGCGACGCCGCAAGATACTCGCCCGTGCTGTCTCCCGGTCCGTGATTCACCATGTCCCTGCCGCGACTGAACGCGGACAGCGTCTGCGTGACGACTCCGCCATAGCGGCCATTATTGGAAACAACACGGCCATCCCAGGTGACGACACCATAATGCCGAAGGACACCGCCAAAACGTACCGAGACAACATCGCCTGGCCGATAGTCATATTTATCGTTCATCGATAAAGAGTGCGCTTTTATCGCTGGTCTGTCAATTACCTCCCTTGTCTGGTGGTTTCCCGTTTGCCTGCAGTCCGGGCGACAATAGCTGTCAGGCTCTGGTGGAGGAGGGATTTCTGTCTTCGCCCGTGACTGTTGGTTTTGATACGGGAAAGGCTGGCAATTCCGCGATGACAAGGCGGCGCATCAGGCGCGATGTGCCAGCCG
>JAYZBJ010000196.1:0-3860 GCA_036338795.1 Pseudomonadota bacterium
AAGCTTCAGGAGCGCCTTGCCAAGCTCGCTGGCGGCGTTGCCGTGATCAAGGTTGGCGGTGCCACCGAGATCGAAGTGAAAGAGCGTAAGGACCGCGTCGATGACGCCCTCAACGCAACTCGCGCCGCAGTCGAAGAAGGCGTCATCCCTGGTGGCGGCGTGGCCCTGCTGCGTGCTGCTCAGAACATCGACGTCAAAGGCGACAACGCTGACGAGCAAGCCGGCATCGACATCGTTCGCCGCGCCCTCGAAGCGCCCGTTCGCCAGATCACGCAAAACGCCGGCCTCGAAGGCTCCGTTGTTGTTGCCAACATCCTCAAGGAATCGGATCGCGGCTACGGCTTCAATGCGCAGACCGAAGAGTATGGCGACATGTACAAGATGGGCATCATCGACCCGGCGAAGGTTGTTCGTTCTTCCCTTCAGAACGCTGCATCCGTCGCTGGCCTGCTGATCACCACCGAAGCCGGCATCGCCGAAGCCCCGAAAAAGGAAGGCGACGCCCCGGCTGGCGGCATGCCTGACATGGGCGGCATGGGTGGTATGGGCGGCATGGGCTTCTAGGCTCTCCCCCTACCCTGCAATCAGGAAAGCCCGGCGCCAACGCGCCGGGCTTTTTTCATGCCGGTTGAAACACGTCCGATGGAACCTGATCGCTCTCCGGGATTGAGCGATAGTGTTCAACCTTCGTGACCCAATCTGTCCCTTGAAAGCGCCAATCACGCAACGTAAGCATCTTGCCCATGAGCAAGATCTACAAGACAGCCGCAGAAGCGCTTGATGGCGTTCTCTTTGACGGCATGACAATTGCCGCTGGTGGCTTTGGCCTCTGCGGCATTCCGGAGCTTTCAATCGCGGCGATCCGCGAAGCTGGCACCAAGGACCTGACGGTCTATTCCAACAATGCTGGCGTCGACGGGTTTGGCCTCGGCGTGCTTCTGGAAAGCCGGCAGGTCAGGAAAATGGGCTCGTCCTATGTGGGTGAGAACAAGGAATTCATGCGCCAGTATCTCGGCGGTGAGCTGGAGCTGGAGTTCAACCCTCAAGGCACGCTGGCCGAACGGATGCGCGCGGGCGGGGCCGGGATCGCTGGCTTCTACACCAAGACCGGATACGGCACCCAAATTGCCGAAGGTAAGGAAGTGAAGGAATTTCACGGCGAGAAGTATATCCTTGAGGAAGGGATCTTCGCTGACCTCGCCATCGTGAAAGCCTGGAAAGCGGACACGACCGGCAATGCCGTGTTCCGAAAGACGGCTCGAAACTTCAACGAGCCGGCCGCGATGTGCGGCAAGATCTGCGTGATGGAAGTCGAGGAAATCGTCGAGCCGGGCGAACTTGACCCGAACCACATCCACCTGCCGGGTGTCTTCGTGCACCGTCTGGTGCAGGGCCAGCATGAGAAGCGCATCGAGCAGCGCACCACCCGGAAGAAGGAGACCGCCTGATGCCCTGGACAAGAGACCAAATGGCTGAGCGCGCGGCTCAGGAGCTTGAAGATGGCATGTATGTCAATCTTGGAATCGGTATCCCGACGCTGGTGGCCAACTACATTCCAGACGGCGTTTCCGTAACGCTGCAATCCGAGAACGGCATGCTGGGCATGGGTCCCTTCCCCTATGAGGGCGAGGAAGACCCTGATTTGATCAATGCAGGCAAGCAGACCATCACCGAATTGCCCCACACCGCTTTCTTCGACAGCGCCACGAGCTTCGCGATGATCCGCGGCGGCAAGATCAACATGGCAATCCTCGGCGCGATGGAAGTGGCCGAAAATGGCGACATCGCCAACTGGATGATCCCCGGCAAACTGGTCAAAGGCATGGGCGGGGCGATGGACCTCGTCGCTGGCGTAAAACGCATTGTTGTCATTACCGATCACACCTCGAAAGCGGGTGAACCCAAGCTTATCAAGGAGTGCACGCTGCCGCTCACCGGCAAGGGCGTGGTGAACCGTATCATCACTGATCTAGGTGTCTTTGATGTTGTCGAAGGCGGGCTGGAAATCGTGGAGATTGCGCCCGACGTGACGCGAGACGAAATCTACGAGAAAACCGCCGCCAAGATCGTCAACTAGGCTTCGGCTTCAAGAACGGCGAACAGGCGCCTTTCATTTTTCCGCAATCGGACAGGGCCGGAGATAGTCTCCGGCCTTTTCCTTTCGCGTGCCATCTCGACGATGGTCGGGTGGATGTACGAGTTGCGTGCAATGGTCGGAGTGTTGCCCAGCCTGTCGGCTGCCGCTTCTGAAATGGCCTTGATACTGTCCGCCCCCTTGTGGAGCGCTGCAATTGCGGCAACAGAGCCACCCCATGTGCGGAAGTCCTTGGCTGTGAATGCGCCGCCGCCGACTTGCTGGATAAAGCGGTTCACAGCACGCGAGCCGACTTGCCCATCGGGGGTATCGAACAGCGCTTGACCCGGCAGGCACTGCAGGTCGCCGACTGCCCGCGCGAGACTCTCGTCACAAATCGAAATCTCCTGCTGCTTGCCGCCCTTCCCTTTGAAGGAAAGCCTTATCGTATCCTCCGCTGTCTGGCGCACATGGCGCTTGTAAAGCGTGGACGCGCCGAAGCTGCCATTCTGGGCGTGACGCTGCGAGCCGATGCGGATGGCCCCCTTGTCCAGCAATTTTACGATGGCAGCCGTCGCCAGATCTACGTGGTCAGACGGATTTTCCAGAACCCGGCGAACGTGGTTGCGGATGCGCGGCAGTGCGCTCCCGAAAGCGAGCATGTCGGAAAACTTGACCTGCTCACAATGAGCCCGCCATTCGGGATGATATCGATATTGAGTTCGGCCAGCTTCGTCCACGCCGGTTGCCTGAAGGTGCCCATTTGCGATCCGGCAAATCCACACATCCTCCCAGGCGGGCGGCAAAACCAGCGCCTCGGCGCGTTCGCGTTGCTCGCCTCGAAGGGTGTCACCCCGCTCATTCAGATATGTGAAACCCCGACCATACGGTTTTCGGGTCCATCCCGGCTCTGACGAGCAGACATAGACAAGGCCCGCATCGGCGGGATCGAGATCAGTGCGAGCGAGCGTAAAAGCCATGACGCTCAAACCGTTCGGAAGGCATCCGGTTCCTGCGACAATTCCCCCAGCGTCATGCATTGAAGCGGTGTCCTGCAACGCTAACAGTGCATCCAACGAACATGGGAGAGTGACGAATGGCGAAGGGTGCAATGCCGGTTCTTGTCGGTACCGGGCAATCGATGAGCCAATGGGATGGCAAGCAGGGCGCGGAGGGGGCGCCATCACCGCTCAGTCTCGCACGGGACGCCTCCAAGGCGGCGCTTGCGGATGCGGGCGTCGATGCAAACCAGATCGATGCACTGACATTCGTAAGGATTTTTGAAGACTCGGTACCCAGCGCGCCTCATCCGCACGGCCACAACACCAATCTTCCCGGCACACTCGCACGTGATCTCGGCGCTTCGCCGTCCAAACTCATCTACTCGGATGTCGGCGGTCAAAGCCCTCAGGCGCTGGCGAACGAGATGGCCAACAGAATTCATGACGGCGAGTTTGAGGTCGCGCTGATCGCTGGCTCCGAAGCCAATCGCGCTTCCAAGGGTGCTCGGAAGAACGCAGTCGAGATCAATTGGGCCGACGGAAGCGATCTCGAATTTGAAGACCGCGGACTGGGTGGCCAGATGCTGAGCCGCACCGAAATCAAGCATGGCCTTGTCGCGCCGGCTTTTTTCTATGCCATGTTTGAAAACGCTATCGCGGCTCGCGAAGGCCGCAGCCGGTCTAAGCAGCGCGAAGCCATGGCTAAGCTATTCCAACCTTTCACCAAGGTCGCTGCCGACAATCCCTACGCCCAGTTCCCGGTCGAACGCTCAATAGACTTTCTG
>JAYZBJ010000197.1:0-7775 GCA_036338795.1 Pseudomonadota bacterium
CTGCAGCGAAAGCGTTTCCAGCGGCGTCGCGCAGCATCGGATACATTCGTGCTCGCGCCATCTGTAATGTCTCCGGGTATCAGCCCACGACGCCCTAGAGAGTGGTGTGCGGCTTCGATATCGTCAGTCCTGAAGGCGATGCTGGTCAGTCCCGGGCCACGTTCAGAGATGATTTCACGCAATCGGTCCGCGACTGGGCCGTCGGCATCCGGCGCCATAAGTTCAAGGGCTGTATTCTGGACCGTGAACAAGCTTGTGGCGGCGCCGTTATCGGAGCTTCGCCAGTCAGGAGACCGTCCAAGAAGTGAACTGTAGACGGCTGTTGCCGTATCGATCTGCGGGCAGACCAGAACAATGTGATCGATGCCGGTAATCACGAGCACACCATCTAGCTGATGACGCCGCTAATCGCCGCGCGGGCGGCAAGTGTTGGGCTCATGAGATGGGTCCGGCCGCCGCGACCCTGGCGACCTTCGAAATTCCGGTTCGAGGTCGACGCGCAACGCTCACCCGGCGCCAGCGTATCGGGGTTCATTCCGAGACACATCGAGCAGCCCGGCTCACGCCATTCAAAGCCGGCTTCGATGAAAACCTGGTCCAATCCTTCGCTTTCAGCCTGCGCACGCACAAGACCGGAGCCGGGCACCACCATCGCACGCACGCCGTCCGCGACCTTCTGGTTCTGCGCAACCTTGGCGGCGGCTCTAAGGTCTTCAATCCGGGAATTGGTGCATGATCCAATAAATACACGCTGCACCGGGGTGCCCTTGATCGGCTGGCCAGCCTCAAGGCCCATATAGTCGATCGCGCGTTCCGCGGCAGCTTTCTTCACCGGATCTGCAATCCTGGACGGATCCGGGACATTGCCCGATAGCGGGATCGCCTGTTCTGGGCTCGTGCCCCAGGTCACTGTCGGCTCAACGTCTTCGCCGCGGATTTCGATCACGCGGTCCCACCTGGCATCGGGATCGGATTTGAGCGTCTGCCAATGGCGCTCGGCCATTTCCCATGCCGCGCCTTTGGGCGCAGCCGGGCGGCCCTTGATGTAGTCAAAGGTCTTCGCATCGGGGGCGACAAGGCCGGCGCGTGCGCCACCCTCAATCGACAGGTTACAAAGCGTCATCCGGCCCTCCATCGAAAGGGCTTCGATCGCCGGGCCGCGATATTCCATCACATGGCCCGTGCCGCCTGCCGTTCCGATCAATGCAATGAGGTGCAGGGCAAGGTCCTTCGCCGTGACGCCATCTCGCAGTTCACCGGACACCTCGATTGCCATGTTCTTTGACTTGCGGGCGCGCAGCGTCTGCGTTGCCAGAACATGTTCGACTTCAGAGGTGCCGATACCGTGGGCGAGGGCGCCAAACGCGCCGTGGGTGGAGGTGTGGCTGTCGCCGCACACAATGGTCATGCCAGGCTGGGAGCGACCTTGTTCCGGCCCGACGACGTGCACGATCCCGTTGCGAATGTCGCCCATCGGGAAATATTCGATCCCATGCTCGGCCACATTCCGGGTGAGCGCGGTCAGCTGGTTGCGCGCGGCTTCGTCGGCAACGCCTGCAAGGCCTGCGGCCTGATTCTCTGTTGGCGTGTTGTGATCCGCCACTGCGAGGGTTAGCTCAGGCCGGCGAACGCGCCGTGCGTTCGACTTCAGGCCGGCAAATGCCTGGGGTGTCGTCACTTCGTGAATGAGATGAAGGTCGATGTAGAGGAGGGAGTCACCCGTCTCCGCATCGGTTTGAACAACGTGGGTGTCCCAGATCTTGTCGTAGAGCGTCTTGCCTGCCATGGGCCTCATTTCCTGTTGCGGCGCAAAACATCATGTCTGACCATAGAAGGCAAGATATGCCTCTGCACCTGACCGACAGGCAAAATAAAGGGCCAGCCTTTCGGGCTGGCCCTTGTCTTTGGATCAGTCTTGCTTTGCCTTGTTACCGGCAGTCGCAGCTTTCGCCAACTTGCAGCACGACAAGCGATGCGCGGCGTGTTTCATAGCGTGTCGGTGCGGTGACCGTCTCGGTAATCGGGTTAGGGCGGCGATATTCGACCGGTTGAATGATCTTGCGCGTCACCGGCTGGATTACGTGACGTTCGGTGATCGCGTCGAAATAGGTTTCATTGACCTCTTCACGATATTCCTCGGTGACCTGCTCGATATAGTTCACCTTGGTTTCCGGGATCGGATCCTTCTCCACGCGGACCGTGCGGCGCTCTTCCTCATAGCGGGTCGGGGCCGTCACAGTTTCGGTCTGCGGGCGCAGGACGCGGCGTTCGACCGGCTGCACGTTGGTGATAACGACTGGCTGGATGATCGTGCGGTTGATCTGATCGACATACTCATCCTGGACTTCAAGCACGGTGCGCTCGGTCACTTTCGGGATGATGGTTTCCTGCACGGCCTGCGCCGGCGTGGTTTCGACACGCTTGGCAAGGCGCTCTTCTTCATAGCGGACCGGGTTAGTGACCGTTTCCGATTGCGGACGCAGGATACGGCGCTCGATTGGCTGGACCTGTGTGCGCACGACGGGCTGGTAGACGTTACGCTCTGACACGGCGTCGACATAGGTCTCGTTCACGTCCTCGCGATAGATCTCGTTGACCTCTTCGGTAATGGTCTCGCGAACCTCCGGCACATCGTCAGCTTCGACAATCAGCGGCGCACGGCGCGTCTCATAACGGGTCTCGGCGGTGATCGTCTCGGTTACCGGACGCAGGATTCGGCGCTTGACCGGGACGACTGTCGTGCGTTCGATCGGCTGGATCACCTCACGGCGGGTGACGACGTCATAATAGGATTCAGTCACGTCTTCGACATGCTCGACCGTGACATCTTCGGTGACCGTTTCGCGGACAGCCGGAACCTCGTCTTCTTCATACAGCACGGGCAGGCGGTCTTCTTCGTAGCGGGTCGCCTCGGTGACGTCCTCGGTACGCGTGTTCACAATGGTACGCTCAATCGGCTGGATGATCGTACGCTCAACGGGCTGGATGATGTCGCGGCGGGTGACAGCATCGAAATAGGTCGTCGTTTCCTCGACCTCGGTCGTCTCCGTCACGCGCTCTTCGGTGGTTTCGCAGCACAGCTCGCTGTCGACGGCCTCGTCGGAGCCGCCCATGTATCGTACATCGGCCGGGCCTTTGGTGCCGCTACGTGAAATGATATCGCGGACCTGATCCTCGGTCAGGATCCGGTCATTCGTGTCGGAGCCCTGAGCTGTGTAGCGTTGGCCTACCGCATCGCGGTCCCAGGTACCTTTTTCCCCATCAGCTTGTGCCGCGAATGGAAGCGACGCCAGAAGGGCGGCTGTGACCAATGTCCTCGACTTGAAACTCATTTTACTATCCCTGTTGCCGCTGCGGCGGAAACTGAAAACCACCACGCCCGTTTGTTTCGTATACGAAACGATTGCCTTTTTCCGAAGGCCATTCGCGTCGCAAGCGAACCGGGCCATAGGGGCTGGCTTGTCCGGAACCGGGAAAAACCTGCCGCATGTGCCCTTTCAGGACAGGCGAGTGCAAGGCGCGTGCCGCACGTGTCGCGCGATCTGTTGCGGAGCGAATTCGTGTGCAATTGGCAAAGAAAAACCCCACCGCTGGGCGATGGGGTTTGTCTGAATTCCTTGAAGGAAGGGCGGCCTATTCCTCGGCTGCGCCATCCTCTGCATTGGCTTCTGCTTCTGCTTCTGCTTCGGCTTCTGCGGCAGCGGCTTCAGCTTCCTTGCGCTTGGCCTCTTCACGATCTGCGCGATCCTTGGCGGCCTGCTCTTTACGAGCGGCTTTTTGTTCGGCGCGTTGACGCTGACGCTCGGTCTTGGAGACCGTAACTTCCTGCGTTTCCATGCCGTGACCCGACGTACGCTCTGCGATACGGGCCGACTTGCCGCGCAGGTTGCGCAGATAGTAAAGCTTGGCGCGGCGGACGCGGCCCTTACGCTTCACTTCAATGCTTTCAATCATCGGCGAAACAACCGGGAAGACACGCTCGACGCCTTCGCCGAACGAAATCTTGCGGACCGTGAAGTTCTCGTTGACGCCGGCGCCAGCGCGGGCGATGCAAACGCCTTCAAAGCGCTGCACGCGTTCGCGGTCGCCTTCACGGATGCGCACGTTCACGGAGACCGTGTCACCAGGAGAAAACTCCGGAAGTTCCTTGCCAGAAGTGACGCGTGCCACTTCTTCAGCTTCGAGCTGCTCAATCATGTTCATCGTCCGTCTCCGACGCTCGTAAATCTTGCCCGTTGAGGTAAGCGGCCCATAAATCGGGACGACGGGCTTCTGTCAACAGTTTACTGCGGTTGAGCCGCCATTCGGCGATTTTCCCATGATCGCCGGACAGCAACACATCCGGTGTTGGCTCATCCTCCCATCTACGGGGGAGGGTGAATTGGGGATACTCAAGCAGGCCGTGTGAAAAGCTTTCATCCTCGAGCGAGGCCTGATTACCCGCGACGCCCGGCAGAAGACGCACCGTCGCTTCTGTGACGGCCTGGGCTGCGGCTTCACCGCCAGCAAGCACAAAGTCTCCGAGGGAGACCTCAATCATATCGCGTTTTTCGATCACCCGCTCATCGAGGCCTTCGAAGCGGCCACAGAAACAGATCAGTCCCGGTGCGGCGGCAAAATCGCGGGCCATTGCCTGATCGAAAGGTCGGCCGCGCGGGCTGAGATAAATCAGTGGACGATCGCCTCTGGGCAGGCTGTCAATCGCAGCTGCGGCAACATCAGGACGCAGCACAAGTCCGGCGCCGCCACCAGCGGGAGCCTCGTCAACCTGTCGGTGCTTACCAAGCCCGAAGCTGCGCAAATCCGTAACGTCCAGCGACCATATGCCTTCAGCCCGCGCGCGTCCCAGAATGGACACGTCCAGCAGGCCCGGAAAGGCGTCCGGGAACAAGGTTATGATCGAGACGTCAAAGGACATGACGGCTTTCTGCAGGAAATCTGCGTTTTGGGAAGCCTAGCCCTTCATCATCCCGGCAGCCTTCAGCGTCTTGCCGGCGCGCAGGACGCGGGCAAGCATGTGCTCTGTCGAGCGGTCGCCGCCATTGGAGTCAGGGTGATATTTGCGGATATACTCGCTGTAGCGAACCCTGATTTCAGCCGGTGTCGCACCTGCCTCAAGATCCAGCTCCTCAAGCGCACGGGCCGTGACGCCAGCAGATTGCTGCTCTTTGCGGCGAGCCTGACGAGCCTCGGCATTTTGCTCGAAGAATTCCTTGCCGCGCCAACGGCGAGGGTCGTGGGCTGCGGCAGCCTTGTCCTTGCCCATCGGGCCAGTACCGAACTTCCATGTCTTGTTGAAGCCGAACTTTGCCATCTCGTTGAACTGGGCAAGTTCAGCCTCTGACATGCCGGCGAAATAGTCATAGTTGCGATTGTATTCGCCTGCATGCTTCTGGCAGAACCAGAACACGCCATCCATGCCACGGGGTTTAGGGGCAGGATGTTCGCCGGCGAGATCACAGTCATCGCGGTGACATTCGCGCGTTTCGACGGCTTTCTGGCGAGCCGCCTCTTCTTTGGGGGGCTTCACTCTTATATCGGTGAATTTCACGCGGTATGGGAATGCGTTAGCCATGGCGCAGGAACATAGGTCCTTCAGGTTAATGAGGCTAGAATTGACAAACAGAAGAGAACGGATTCGTTCACAACTGAATGAGACATTTGCACCAAGCGAGCTGGACGTCGTTGACGATAGCAGCAAGCATGCTGGTCATGCCGGTGCGTCTCCGGAAGGCGAGACCCATTTCACAGTGCGAATTGTTTCGCAACAGTTCAAGGGCAAGACACGTGTTCAAATACAGCGGGCTGTGAACCAGGCCCTCGCCGCCGAATTCGAGAGCGGCCTGCATGCCTTGTCGATCAAGGCAAGCGCGGGAAACTGATTAAGGAAAGCTTGCCGGCGGCCTGTTGTTTTTCGGATGGCAGTTCGAACTTGCGTTAACAGCATTCAGGTAATGTGGGGGCCTAGAAGAGGTCCTGTCCCATGTTTCTGAGAACAGCTCCGAATCCGCATGATGATGGTCGGCTTGCCCGCATTGTCCGCTTCCGGCAGGACGAAGACCGGGTGTTTGCAATTGACGCCGATGAGCTTCATCGCAATCCCCGCCTTCTGAACAGCTTCAGCAATCACCACGAATTCACCGTGCGCGCGCTTGATGCGCTGGCATATGCCATACTGATCGTGGCCGTTATTGCCGCACTCGCGATTGACTGGTGGATTGTCATTCCGGGGCTTGCAGCCTGCGTCTTCATGATCGCCGTGAACCGGAAGCGTACGGGCGAAGTGGCCATGCGTGCTGCCCGCAAGTCGAGTGAAGCGTTCCTTTACCTGCACACGATCGGCGTGCTCTGGCTGGTTCAGAATTGATCAGACGCGAGCGATTGCCAGACCGGTCGCGATCACAGCTACGAGCGTAAAGATCAGCGTCAGGCTGACAGCAACTACTCGCTTTGTCTTTTCCCGGGTTCGAACGCCTTTGGGGGCACGCTCAGCCTTGGTGCGCGGCGACAGTGTCCAGCGATTGCTGAAAAACCCTATCGCTGCGAGCGCACCAACAATGCCTGCGCCAACTGCACCGGCGAGGAATGCAAGCGCTGTCGCGGCGAGCAGTACAAAGAACACATGGGCTGAGGCATTGACGAGCAGCAGCCTCACATGTCCGTCCGCCCGGCTATAGTCGAGCCTGTCATAAGACGTGTTTGGCGCGACGATAGCGGCGATCCAGGCGCATCCACTTGAAAACGCAAACAGCGCAATTGATAGCGCCTGCGACAAGTCCCGCAATCCATCCAGCATGGTCGAGCCCCCCTCTTATTTCTCAGTAAACAGCCCCGGTTGGCTTTTGATGTCCGGCGCCGCCAGCCCCATCCGCTCATAAGCAAGCGGGGCAGCGATGCGTCCCCTCGGCGTTCTCGCCACATAGCCTTTCTGCATCAGAAACGGCTCAATCACATCTTCGACAGCGTCGCGCGCTTCTGACAGGGCCGCCGCCAGCGTATCGGCGCCAACCGGTCCTCCGGCATACGTTTTGACCAGCGCGGCCAGATAGCGGCGGTCGAGCGCGTCGAGGCCGTCTTCATCAATCTCGAGCCTGGACAGGGCACGACCTGCTGCCGCCTTGTCGATGCGCGCACCTTCTGCCTCGGCAAAATCCCGCACGCGCCTGAGCAGACGGATGGCGATACGCGGCGTGCCGCGTGCCCGACCGGCAATCTCCAGCGCGCCGTCTTCGGTCATCTGCGCGCCCATCTTGCGGCCTGCTGCCATGAGAATGCGCGCCAGTTCCTGCGGCTCATAAAAATTGAGCCGCATCGGAATGCCGAAACGGTCGCGCAGCGGATTGGCTAGCAGCCCGGCCCGCGTTGTCGCGCCGACAAGCGTGAATGGCGCAAGGTCCAGTCGGACCGAGCGCGCTGACGGCCCCTCACCAATCACGATGTCGAGGGCATAGTCCTCCATCGCCGGGTACAGAATTTCTTCGACCGCAGGTGGCAATCGGTGAATCTCATCGATGAAGAGAACATCATTCTCCTCGAGGTTTGTCAGGATCGCGGCGAGATCGCCCGCCTTGGCGATAACCGGACCGGACGTTGAGCGAAAGCCAACACCAAGCTCCTTTGACACGATCTGTGCGAGCGTCGTCTTCCCGAGGCCGGGAGGGCCAAACAGCAGCACATGGTCGAGCGCTTCCCCGCGTGACTTGGCGGCTTCAACATAGACCTTGAGGTTCGCCTTGATCGCTTCCTGGCCAACATAATCCTCAAACGACTGAGGC
>JAYZBJ010000198.1:0-4181 GCA_036338795.1 Pseudomonadota bacterium
CCGCGCGTCGATACGGATGACGAAGCCTCGGCGGTCCAACGTGCCGCGGCATTGCGGCAGCAGCTCTCAACGTCGGTTGAACTGGTTCACGGTCGACTGAAATCTGATGAAAAGGACGCCGCGCTGGAAGCCTTCCGTTCGGGGCGATCAAAAATTCTTGTCGCGACGACCGTAATTGAGGTTGGTGTCGATGTTCCAGACGCGACCATCATGGTGATCGAACGCGCCGAGGGATTCGGGTTAGCCCAGCTGCACCAGCTTCGAGGACGCGTCGGCCGTGGGTCACGCAAATCCTATTGTCTGCTTATCTACCGCCCACCTCTGGGCGAGACCGCAAAAGAGCGTCTGGAGACACTTCGCCGGACTGAAGACGGGTTTGAGATTGCCGAAGCAGACTTCCGGCTGCGAGGACCGGGTGACATGCTGGGCGTAAGACAGTCCGGAGCTGTCGATTACAGGATCATTGATCTTGGGAACCACGCGGATCTGATCGAAGTCGCCCGAAAGGATGCGCGATACGCCATCGAAACTGACCCCGGCCTGACTAGCGAGCGCGGAAAAGCCCTAAGCCTTCTTCGCGATCTTCTCAGTCCCCTCGCCCGGGAGCGGCAGTGATGGCTGGTCCTGATGCTCAGGATCGTCATAGTCAGGAACAACAAGGCCCGCTGAAAGGATCATCTTCGCGCCTTCCTCGATAGACATGTCCAGTTCGATGCACTCTTCTTCTTTGACGTACATCAGGAAACCGGACGTCGGGTTCGGAGTCGTGGGCACGAATACACCAATATGACCCTCACCCAGGCGCGACCGGATTTCGCCGCGTGCGCCGGTCGACACAAAACCTATGCACCACGACCCAAGTTTTGGATACTCAATAAGAACAACCTTGTCATACGATGCCTGCTGGTTGTTCGCGATCACATCGGTCAGCTGCTTGAAGGCCGCATAGACATTGCGAACAATCGGCAACCTCGAAAGAATGCGATCGGCAGCACGAATGACTGACCGACCGATAAGATTTGTTGTGACCGCACCGAGAATCGTCAGCGCCACAATCATGACGAGGACGCCGAAGCCGGGAATGGCGTAATTGGTATAGGTTTCCGGCTGAATGATCGGCGGCAACAGCGGCTTCACCCGGTTGTCGATGAAGTTGATCAGAAACTGAAGCACATAGAAGGTAATGGCAATCGGCGCAGCGATAACCATGCCGGCAAGGAATCGTCCGCGAAGCCAACCCCACAGGCTCAACCGCTTGGGCTTCGGATTCATGATACCGTTTTCGTCCGAGGTTGGCTTCTTTGCCATTAAGTGGGGCTCCTGAAAAGTACGTCCGGTTTACGTTGGAGGATGGCTTGGAGTTGCTCTTCTTTCCGTTAATTGTGGCGAAGATGAGTGACATGCAAGAATTCAGGCAGCAGCTTCAAGCTGTATTGCAGTCGGTGCTCGGCCGTGAGTTGATGGTCGATGCCGTGGACAGGCTTTCAGGTGGAGCAAGCCAGGAAACCTGGTTGTTGCGGCTTTCCGGCTCTGGCGCGCCTGACACGCTTATTCTCAGGCGGGCGCCGCAGGGGCTCGAGCGTGTTTCAAGCTCCAACGCTGTCGGCTTGCCCAATGAGGCCAAATTGATCCGCGCGGCTGCCAAAAAAGGCGTTGCTGTCCCGGAAGTGGTCTATGTCCTCTCTGACTCAGATGCCCTTGGCGAGGGTTACTTCATGACGCGCGTCGAGGGAGAGACAATCGCGCGGCGAATTCTTCGCGATGACAAGTTCCGTCACGCGCGTGAGGAGCTGCCTGCTCAATGTGGCAAGGCGCTGGCCGGCATCCATGCTGTCCAGCTAAATGGCGATCCACCACTGGAGACGAGCCTCGGCCTTTCGCAACTAGCTCACTACGAAGGGGTCTATCAGTCGACCGGAACATGCCGCCCGATTGTAGACCTTGCCATCATGTGGCTTCGAGAGAATGCCCCCAAGCCGCTGGAACCAGTTCTCGTGCATGGAGACTTTCGTCTCGGCAACATCATGGTTGATGAAACTGGTCTGGCGGCAGTTCTAGACTGGGAGCTCTGCCACCTGGGTGATCCGCGTGAAGATATTGCCTGGATGTGCACAAACTCCTGGCGGTTCGGGAACATCGACAAACGGCTCGGCGGGTTTGGTGATGTTGAGCCGCTTCTGGAAGCTTACGCAGCCAGCGGTGGCGAGGTGTTCAGCGCTCGCGAGATTGACTGGTGGGAAATGCTCAGCAGCCTGAAATGGGGGGTCATGTGCATGATGATGTACGAATCTTTCAGGACAGGCGCAGATACCAGCGTCGAACGCGCAGCGATCGGGCGGCGTGTTTCTGAGACGGAAATGGACCTGATCAACCTTCTGGAGGCGCAGCGCCATGCATGATCAACCGAGCGTCATAGAGCTTGTAGAAGCGGTCAAAAACTTTGTCGATGAGACAGCAATGCCTGAATTGACTGGTCGCGCAGGGTTCCACGCTCGCGTCGCGTCCAATGTTCTAGGGACGATCCTGCGAGACCTGGAAGCCCGAGCCGACAACAATGAGAGCGAAAAGCAGCGATTACTTTCCCGGCTCGAAGCGCCGGAAGGCACGACGCTGAGCGAGCTGAATGAGGAATTGCGAAACCGGATTCGCAGCGGTGCGTTGAATGTTCAATCTGACGAATTGATGGTCCACCTAAAAAAGACCGCAATTAGCCAGCTAAAAGTGGACCAACCAAATTATTCCGCATTGAAAAAAGCCACGCAGGAGCCGTAATGCGCATAGTCCTTATTGCTACAGCCGCCCTGATCATTGGCTGGTTTGCACTGAAGGACTGGGCTTACCTGTCGATGCAGGGCAAACCCGGCCCTCTACCCGATGCACCTGACTATTATTTCGACGAAGTCTGGCTCGAACGCCCATCTGAAGCGCCAGCCGGTGGGTGGGACACACCTTGGGGGGTCGATCTGTTTGTGATCGCGCCGCCAGTTTCCTCTCCTCAGAAGCGCGGTCTGCTCGCGACGGAGCATGAAGCACTCCGCGAAGAATATGCTGAGTATTCTGTGGCCGTCGGACTGTCTGAGAGTGATCTGACGGTTTACACTCCAGCTTATCGGTCCCCAACACCCGCCGCGAAGAAGCGGCAACGCGACGAGCAAATAAAGAGCGCGCAGGCCGATGTTGCCGCAGCGATGAAACGCTACCTGTCGACAGATAATCGTGATCGTGGCTTTTTAATTCTGGCAGCCCCGGACACCGAGCCGATGCTGTATTCTGCCCTGCAGCAACTGCCAAGAACCGACGCCTTCAGAGAGCGGTTCGGTGGCATTCTGATACCGGGCGGCAAGGATGAGAACAGATGGGACCAGTTCATCGGCAGTTGCAGCGCCGCAATGACCACTTGCGCCCAGACAACCTCTCAAACCGCGCAGCCTGGTTCTTTGGGCTGGCTCACCCCAAACCTGCCGCGCGCCCCAATGAGCTACTCGACCCAGGGCGATCTTGTGTCCGATATTGAATCACGCGCGCAGACACTGAGCCAGTGGCTCGACGAAAATGGCAACAAACCTGCCGAGCCATTTGATACATGGGCTGCGGACGAAGTCGTTGATGTGGCGCCGATTCGTCGCCCGAATGGAAATACAGACATCTCGGGTGAGCGCGGAAACTAGCTTGCAGATCTTCCGATGATCGCGGTGGTCGATTGGCCCTGCACAAGCTTCACGATGTGAACCTCGCCACCATTCGCCCGTACTTCTTCGGCGCCGACGATCTCCTCAATCGCGTAGTCACCACCTTTCACCAGCAGGTCTGGCTGCAGCGCAGAAATCAGTTCGGCGGGCGTATCTTCAGAGAACATGGTAACGGCATCAACGGCTGCGATTCCCGCCAGCATGAGTGCGCGGTCATGCTCTATGTTTACCGGCCGGGACTCGCCCTTGAGCCGCTTGACTGAGGCATCCGTGTTGATTGCGACAACGAGCCTGTCGCACCGGTCACGCGCTTCTTCGAGCAAGGTCAACTGGCCAGGATGAAGAATGTCGAAACAGCCATTCGTGAAGCCGACTTTCAGTCCCGCAGCCTTCCATGTCTGAACCTGTTCCTTCGCCGCTTCAATCCCGAGAATTGGCGCGCGCATGTGGTGGTAGGATGGATCGAGAGCCGTTAGAATCTCCTCGGCGTCC
>JAYZBJ010000199.1:0-7666 GCA_036338795.1 Pseudomonadota bacterium
CGGGCTTCGCCAACGCCATTGTCGGACAGGGCGATATAGGTGTCGTTGTCACCGAAGTGCAGCCACTGACGTGGCTTGCCCGACCATGTTCCCTTGCCACCACCCCGGACGCGCCAGTGCGGGAATGCAGCTTTCAGGAAATCGAGTGTGGGCGCCACATCGGTGACGACGAGGTTGGCATGTTCGAGGCGGACCATCTTGCTTCTCCATTTATTAAAGGTTTTTCTATTTTTAATAACGCTTGTTTTTGAAAGCAAGACCTTTTAAAAAAGAAACATGGCCGATACCCCCGCATCTCCCGCGCTCACCGCAACGCGCAATACAGTTCTCGACCTGCTGAAAAAGGGAGGCCCGCAATCGGCGGCCGACCTTGCAGGATCGCTCGGAGTCACACCGATGGCGGTGCGTCTGCACCTCTATGAGCTGTCGGAAGAAGGTCTGATTGCGGAAACCTCAAAACCGAAAGGCCGCGGACGCCCGACCAAGATTTGGTCACTCACCGACGCCGCAGCGCGCATCTTTCCAGACGCGCATCAGGGCCTTGCGCTGGAGATGATCGAATCCATTCGCGAGATGTTCGGCGAAGACGGTCTCGCCCGCGTCATAGACCGCCACAGCGATACACAACTTGCCATCTACGAAAAGGAACTTGCCGGCAAAAACAGCCTTGCCGCACGCGTGAAGAAGCTCGCAGAGCTGCGCAATCGTGAAGGCTACATGGCTGCGGCGGCGGAGGACGGCGATGACTGGCTGCTGATCGAAAACCACTGCCCGATCTGCTCAGCCGCAACCGCTTGCCAAAGGCTCTGTGCCAACGAACTGGATGTGTTTCGCGCAGCCCTGGGCGGCGACGCCATCGTCACGCGGGAAGATCACCTTCTGTCAGGCGCCCGCCGCTGCGTCTATCGCATTCGCCAGAGCAACTAGGCGCCGCCTTACCTTGGGTCGTTGCCCAAAAAACATTGTACATTCGCCCCTGCCCGTCTCACAAAGCGGCCACGAGACGATCACGCGTCACCTCCCCCGACGGGGCTGGCGCTGCAACAGGAAGGGAGCTTCGTCATGGCCGATACGCCAGAGCAGGAATTCGAAACCATCCAGATCCATGCCGGCACCGAGCCGGATCCAGCCACCGGTGCCCGTCAGGTGCCGATCTACCAGAATGCCGGCTACGTCTTCCGCGACACCGAACACGCTGCCAAGCTGTTCGGCCTGCAGGAAGTCGGCTTCATCTATTCGCGTCTGACCAACCCGACAGTTGCCGCGCTGCAGAACCGGATGGCCGCGCTTGAGGGCGGCGCTGGCGCTGTCTGCTGCTCATCGGGACATGCGGCCCAGATCATGGCGCTCTTCCCGCTCATGGCGCCGGGCCGTAATGTCGTGGCCTCGACCCGTCTTTATGGCGGCACGATCACCCAGTTCAGCCAGACCTTCAAACGCTTTGGCTGGTCTGCCAATTTCGTGGACTTTGACGATCTCGACGCGGTGAAGGCCGCGATCGATGATGATACGCGCGCCATCTTCTGCGAAACCATCGCCAATCCGGGCGGCTATGTCACTGACCTCGACGCGATCGCGAAGATCGCTGACGAGGCTGGCCTACCGCTCATCGTGGATAATACAAGCGCGACGCCGTTCCTCTGCCGACCGATCGACCATGGTGCGACGCTGGTCGTTCACTCCATGACGAAATACCTGACTGGCAATGGCACGGTTACCGGCGGTGCCGTGGTCGACAGCGGCAAGTTCGACTGGTCGGCTTCTGACAAGTTCCCGTCGCTCTCCGCACCCGAGCCAGCCTATCATGGCCTGAACTTCCACGAGACGTTTGGCCCGGCGGCATTCACCTTCCACAGCATCGCTATCGGCCTTCGCGACCTCGGCATGACGCTGAACGCACAGGCCGCGCACTATACGCTGATGGGAATTGAGACGCTTTCACTTCGCATGGCGAAGCATGTCGAGAACGCGCAGACGATTGCCCGCTGGCTGGAAGGCCATGAGGCCGTCGCTGCCGTAACCTATCCGGGCCTCGACTCTTCGCCTTACAAGGCCCGCGTGCCGCGCATCTGCCCGAAAGGCCCTGGCGCTCTGTTCACGATCAAGCTGAAGGGCGGCTATGATGCTTGCGTGAAATTCGTCGAGAGCGTGAAGCTGTTCAGCCATGTCGCCAATCTCGGCGATGCGCGTTCACTGGTTATCCACTCGGCCTCGACAACGCATCGCCAGCTGACCGAGGAGCAGCAGATCGCCGCCGGCGCCGCGCCGGATGTGGTCCGCCTGTCCATCGGTATCGAAGGCGCGAGCGACCTTATCGCCGATCTTGATCAGGCCCTGAAGGCATAGGGCCCGATCGAACGAGCTCAGTCGAAGACAAAAAAGAAGGCGGCTCCAGGAGCCGCCTTCTTCATGTCTGTCCTCAGGTGTCGAGGAAGCTGCGTAGCTTCCGAGACCGGCTCGGATGCTTCAGCTTGCGCAGCGCCTTCGCCTCGATCTGGCGGATACGTTCGCGCGTCACCGAGAATTGCTGGCCGACTTCTTCCAGCGTGTGATCGGTGTTCATGCCGATACCGAAGCGCATACGCAGCACGCGTTCCTCACGCGGCGTGAGCGAGGCGAGCACGCGGGTCGTCGTTTCACGCAGGTTGGACTGGATTGCGCTGTCGACTGGCAGCAGCGCCATCTTGTCCTCGATGAAGTCACCGAGGTTGGAGTCCTCGTCGTCGCCGATCGGCGTTTCGAGCGAGATTGGCTCCTTGGCGATCTTCAGCACCTTGCGGATTTTCTCGAGCGGCAGGCCGAGCTTCTCAGCCAGTTCCTCCGGCGTCGGCTCTCGGCCGATCTCGTGCAGCATCTGGCGCTGTGAGCGAACGATCTTGTTGATCGTCTCGATCATGTGCACCGGAATACGGATCGTACGGGCCTGGTCAGCGATGGAACGCGTAATAGCCTGGCGAATCCACCAGGTTGCGTAGGTCGAGAACTTGTAGCCGCGGCGGTATTCGAATTTGTCGACCGCCTTCATGAGGCCGATATTGCCCTCCTGGATGAGATCCAGGAATTGCAGGCCGCGATTGGTGTATTTCTTCGCGATGGAGATCACGAGACGCAGGTTTGCCTCGACCATCTCCTTCTTTGCGACGCGGGCTTCGCGCTCACCTTTCTGAACGCGCTGGACGATCAGGCGATAGTCGTCAATCGGTACGCCGATTTCCTGCGCCACGGCAGAAATCTCTTCGCGGATTTCCTCGATCTGGGCTTCTTCGCGGTCGAAGAACTTTTCCCACTTCTTGGTCGACTTGCCTGTTTCGAGCGCGGCCTCTTTCCAGTTCGGATTGAGCTCGTTGCCGAAATACAGGTTCAGGAATTCCTTGCGCGGAACGCCGTGCGCGTCAGCGAGGCGGACCAGCTTGCCCTCAAGGCCCATCAGCTTCTTGTTGATGGCGTAGAGCTGCTCGACCAGTGCCTCGATACGGGCATTGTTGATGTGCATCGTCTTCAGATTGTCGACGATGGACTGCGAGAGCGCATCATACTCTTCGCGCTGCTTGGTCGACAGGCCTTTGCCTTCGAGGCGCTTGTCGACGAGCTTTTCCTGAAGCTTGCGATACTGGTGGAAGGCGAGCGCAATTTCGTCGAGCTTGCCGAGAACGCCGTCACGAAGTTCCGCTTCCATGGCCGACATGGACATGGCGGCGCCTTCTTCCTCGTCCTCGCGCTCTTCGCGGGCAAGACGCTCTTCGGTCGTCTCGTTCTCGCGTTCCTTGGCTTCGGCTTCTTTCTGCTCTTCGCTTTTCTCTTCAGGCTCCGGCGCCGGGTTTTCCGCGCCGTAGGTCGTCTCGAGATCAATGAGATCGCGCAGCAGGATTCGCTCATTCATGAGCTCGTCACGCCAGACCATCATGGCTTCGAACGTCAGCGGGCTCTCGCAGAGGCCGCGGATCATGGCATCGCGGCCAGCCTCGATGCGCTTTGCGATCGCGATTTCGCCTTCGCGCGACAGGAGCTCAACAGCGCCCATCTCACGCAGGTACATGCGTACCGGGTCGTCGGTCCGGTCAGAGCCACGGGCATTGCCCTTCTTGGCGACTGCGCCTGACGCCGTCTTGGTGACTGCCGTCGATGACGACTTGGCGTTCGAAGAGTTGTCCACATCGTCTTCGTTCTCGACGACCTGGATGCCCATTTCGGACAGGGCCGACATGGTGTCCTCGATCTGGTCGGACGTCAGTTCGTCCGATGGAAGGACATTGTTGAGCTCGTCATGCGTGACGTAACCCTTTTCCTTCGCCTTCTTGATGAATTTCTTGACCTTGGAGTCATTCAGATCGAGCACGGGACGGTCTTCTGTCTCCAGTTCGCCATCCTCATGTTCACTCTTCTGGGCTTTCGCCATGTAGTTCTCCCGCCTGTCGTCGCAGCCGCTCTCTGCAACAACTCGTTCTGAAATACCAGTGGATCAGTCTCGATCCACCTGTTCTGCTGCCTCGTTGAGACGCGCTGCCCGGGCTTTTCTCTCCGAGACCTCATGATGCAGCCGACGCCAGCCCTCGGGTGACGATGTCACCTCGTCGCCAGCGCCTGCCGAACCATATGGCCCGGTCTCTTCCCTTGCTACATATTGCTCCAAGGCGATCAGCCATTCCCGTTCCTCTGGGCCATCCGGGGCAATTTCAGGAATTTCGGGATAAGAATCGAGCAAATCTGCAGCGCGCGTGTTACCTCGTTGTACCAAATGGTCGCGTATCGCGCCACGGTCAATACCTTTGTCTGTGTCAGGCCAGGAAATAAGCACATCCCTGATCTCTGCGACGTCCGGATCGGGGAAGCTGGCCATGGTCAGCGTCTCAAGGGCGATATCCACAAGGTGGGGGCTTTCAACCGCCCGGACAAGCAAGCCAAGCCCGCGTGTCTTTGCTGGCGTGCCCTTTTGGGGCGCGCCTTTGGACACGCCGCCAGCCTGTCTCGGGTCCGGGCGCTGGCCGCGTTGCCCGCCCCCTGTGCCCCGGCGCGCCTGTCGTTGCTGCCACAGATGATCGCGCATGCGGGACTTCAGGTCCCGCTCATAAGCGGCCTTCACGGCAGGGTTCTTGATCTGGGCGGCGGCCTGCATCAGCCGTGCCTCAAGCCCTGCCTGGCGCTCAGGCGTGTCGATCGCCTCCGCATCGCGCTCACGCTGCCAGAGCACCTCAACCAATGGCACGGAATGCTCGAGCGCAGTGCGCATTGCTTCGGGACCGGACTGGCGGATGAGATCATCCGGGTCCATCCCACCAGACAGAAGGCAGAAGAACAGCGACCGGCCAGGCTCAAGATGCGGCAAGGCCCGTTCGATCGAGCGATAGGCGGCCCGCAAGCCAGCTGCATCGCCATCGAAGCAGAGCACCGGCTCAGGCCCGGCGCGCCACAGCATGCCAAGCTGGTCTTCGGTCAGCGCGGTGCCGAGCGGGGCAACCGCATGACCGAAACCGGCTTCTGTCAGCGCGATGGCATCCATATAGCCTTCGCAGACGATCAGGCCGCCTTCATCGGTGCTGCCAAAGGCTTCGCGCGCATCCTTGTAGCGGTAGAGGACGCGCCCCTTGTGGAAGAGCTCGGTATCGTTCGAGTTCAGGTATTTCGGCTTGGCATCAGGCTGCAGCCCCCTGCCCCCGAAAGCGATGACCTGGCCACGCGTATCGGTGATCGGGAAAATTACCCGGCCACGGAAACGGTCATACGGATCGCCGCCGCCTTCTTTCTGGACGGCGAGGCCGGCATCGAGAATCTCCCGCATGCCGAAGCCCTTCGACTTCAGGTGCTCAATCGTCTTGCGCCAGTCATCCGGGGCAAAGCCCAGCCGGTGCCGCGCCCAGGCGGCAGCACCGAGGCCGCGACCTTCGAGGTATTCGCGCGCTTCGCTCCCCTCTGCGGCGCGCAGCCGATCTTCATAGAACACACACGCCGCCTCGCAGCATTCATAGAGGCGCTTGCGGCGGTCATAGGCTTCCTCGTCCTGCGGCGTCGCCTTGGGCAGCTGCATGCCCACTTCTTCGGCGAGCTTCTCGACCGCCTCCATGAAGGATAGGCGCTCGGTCTCCATAACGAAGGAAATGACGTCACCGCCAATCCCCGATGAGAAATCCTTGAAGATGCGCTTCTGGTCATTGACGTAGAAGCTTGGGCTTTTCTCATTGGTGAAGGGGGACAGGCCCACCCATTCCTTGCCCTGCTTCTTCAGCTTCACCTTGCGGCCGATCACGTCTGATGGGCGCACGCGCGCCTTCAGTTCTTCGACGAAACCGTCTGGAATGCGAATCGGGGACGACATGACACTGCACTGTAACGCGGGGGGCGGCCTGTCGGAAAGTTCCGATTGCGGCGATGCACAGCCGAAAGCCGCCCCTGTGGACAAATCGCGGGCTGCCGCGCCCCGTCAGGTCGCCTGTTCGGCCGTTCTGGCTTCTACGTATCCATCTCGCGGCAGGACGATCCAGACAAGGATGCCGGCGAACACGTCGACCGCAACATGCAGGATGATCCCCGGCCAGAGCGAGCCTGACAGCACGTAGCAGAGCGTCAGGACGATGCTGACCGGCAGAATGCGGATTAGCCCTTTCACGCCCTGATAGGCATGGCCTGCAATGAATAGCGCGAGCGCTGCGGCTGCGGCAAACCAGATCGGCATGACGAGCGCAAAGAAACTGATCAGGAAGGCACGGAACACGATTTCTTCGGTGATGCCAGCCGTCACGGCCAGAAGCTGGAACAGCCACACATCCTGTCGGCGGCGCGGCATGATCTGGTCATAGTCACCGCTGTCGAAGACCATGCGGCGCACCTCTTCACGGGCTTCCTCGTCGCGCCGGATGACGAATATCTGCACCAGCTGCTGGCTCAGGAAAGCAATTGCCAAAACCCAGGCGAGGCCGATTTTCCACGCAGCCCCCTGCCCCCAGTGAAATCCAAGATCCGTGATCGTGCGTCCTGAAGCAACCCAAGCCCAGACGGCGATCGCCGCTATTGACCAGAGCAGGATCATCGTCGCGATCCATTGGCGATAAGGGCTGGTCGTGCGCCGCTTATTGCCCGTCCGGCGCCGCCACACATCGATAGCGACCATGATGATGAGCGAGGCGATGATCACCCCGAAGCCCTTGAGCAGCGCCTGCTCGCTCATGATCGTCCCCAACATGGCTGATCCTCCTGGTTGCCAAGGCCTTCCGCTCGCGCGGGCGGCTGCCGCACTTTCACTGTCCGGCGCCTTGACCTTTTCAAAGCGTCGCCATAAAGTGAATGTGAATTCACTTTCACATATATGAGACCTTCGCCCGTGTCAAAACCTAAATCGCGCCCCGCCACGCAGACCCGTTCCCGGCAAACGCGTGACAAGCTCATGCGGGCGCTCGAAACCCTGCTTCGCACAAACGACTTCGATGAGATCAGCGTTGCAGCCCTCGCTGAAGAAGCCGGGGTGGCGGTCGGGACGGTCTATCGCCGGTTCGAAAACAAGGAAGCGCTCATCCCCCTGCTCTTCGAGCTCTGGCAGGAACGCAGCCGCGAGCAATACGCCCACGCCGAACTTGAAATCGAGACTGTCCTGGAGAGTGACCTGCGCGGCCTGCTGCGCCAGCAGATGCGGGCGGCCTATCGCTTTGTGAAACAGCAGGCCCACATCCTGCGCGCT
>JAYZBJ010000200.1:0-8437 GCA_036338795.1 Pseudomonadota bacterium
TGACGGCGCTCTGAAGGATGTCGACCAGGCGCCCCTGAAAATCAGCGGATCAACCGGTTGCCACCGCACCGCGACCTTTGGATTAAAGTCGGAGCCAAAACCGTCCACATCGTCGAACCGGCCAGCCAGCTGAACGTCGAACCTGTCGGTAATCGGCACGTAGAGTTCACCAAAAACCGCATATTGATCCCGCTCGGCATCTGCTGATGTCGAGGAGAAGCCGAGGATTGGCTCAGGGTTTTCGATGGATGCGACCGCATCGCCCGAAGGCGTATCGGAGAGCTCTTCGCGGCGGAATTCTGCGCCGAAAGCAGCTTTTACCGTCCGGCCATTGAGGTTAAACAGGTCACCGTTTGCAGAGATGTCAGCCGAGAAAAGCGATGCCTCGCCATTGCGTTGCGCGCGGGTCTCCAGAAGGTCGATGACGCCGGCTTCCTGATTGGTCTGCCCGCCGAACGGATTGTACCAGAGCGTCGAGCTGCCGGCATCCTCACACGTATCACCGATAAAGCTTGCATCGGGGCGGCCTGCATCAACATTCCACCGCTCAACCCTTGAGCCGTCAGAACAGACATTGCCGAGCAGCAGATCGTAAAACGCGCCCGACCGGTTCAGGCCCGTCAGCCCGCGCTGGGTGGACTCGTTCTGGCCGTAGACGAGAGCTGCTTCCATCTCCCAGGAGTTGTCGAAGTCATATTGCAGGCCGCTGACCAGGCGAAGTGTCTCGCTTTCAACTTCAACCGCGCGCGGGTCCAGGAATTTGCCCCATGCATAGATCGGGAAACCGTAGAAGTCCTCGTAGACCGTCCCGGGATTGTCCACGTTCGCCTCTTCGACGATGTCGTCGATAAGTGCCTGCGGCCAGAATGGGTTTTCAGGATCAATAGGCGCACGCGAGAAGTTTGCCGGTGACGACGTCCCCTCACTTTCGGTTGTCGAGAAGATAACTTCGTTGAACCAGGTCGCCTTGTTCGACAGCTTGAACTTGTAGCTGCCCATGAACGATACGGACTCGAATGCATCTTTGGTCGCGGTGAACGCATTTGTATTCACCTCGCAGAACTCACCGAGATTGCCAAAGCCAAACTCATCGGCTGCACACCCGCCATCCTGCGGCTCTTCGGTCTGGTCGAAGAACATGAGGAAAAGGTCGTTGTAGCTGGGATAGAAGCCCTGCTGACTCGGACGTATCGAGTCGGCGGTGATGTCGCGGTCGCGATCGAAAAACGCGTTGCGCTTGTAATAATCCCCGATCAGCACCAGCGAGTGACGCTCATTCGAGCGGCCGAAGATGGCATTGAAGTTGAACTTGCCTTCATCGGTGTCCGCGGTCGAGTTGCCGTAGCTCGAACTGACCTCGAAGCCGTTATAATCGTCGCGGAGGATGTAATTCACCACGCCGGCAACCGCGTCCGCGCCATAAATCGCCGATGCGCCATTCGGCAGGATGTCTACCCGCTCAATGGCCGCAAGCGGAATGGCATTCACGTCGATGAAGTTCTCCTGCCCCTGGGCGAAGGATGTGATCGATGCCCGACGGCCGTTGATCAGAGTCAGTGTCGAACTGGCACCCAGCCCTCGCAGCGAAACCGAGGCTGCGCCGGGCGGCGTTTCGCCAGAAAGCGCGCCGGACGTGGATGTAGAAAACGTGCCTTGCCCGCCGCCCGTAGCAGGAAGCTCTGCAAGCACATCAATGATGGATAGCGCGCCTGATGACTGGATTTCATCCCGGCCAACCGAAAACGCCTGAACCGCGCTGTCTTCGGCGAGTCCGGAAATCCGCGAACCGGTTGTGGTGACCGTGCTTAGTCGGCGCTGGTCTTCTGATGTTCCCGTTTCGTCAGCGCTGTCGCCCGGTTCGGTGATGGTGATTGGCGGCTGGTTCTCGCCGGCGTCGTCCTGAGCGGCGGCTTGTAATGGCAGGACGGTCGAGCTCATGAGTAAAGCCAACAGCCCTGTATTCCTGATTGTGAACGACATGATCGCTCCTTGAGACAGTACATAGGCGCGCGATGTGCGCTTACGACGTGTCGGCTCCCGGAGCCCGGCGACTTCTGTATTACGCTGGAATTTCGGAGAGTTCACCGACACGCCACGAGGGTCGTGTCAGTAGACGATCACTCGTCCCACCACTCGCTCAGCTGGAAATCAGCTGAGGACCTGCCCAGAACCTGATCAAAGCCGGATTGACCGATCATCTTTTGTCTCCCGATCACGATAATGACCGGGAGTCCATGTTCTGGCAAGCGCTTTCAAAAAAACGCGGGATCTGCGCCAGAAGGCGGGCGCCGATACGCCCGGAATGTGAAATGTAGAGGAGAATGGTACGCCCAACAGGATTCGAACCTGTGACCTACTGATTAAAAGTCAGTTGCTCTACCAACTGAGCTATGGGCGCGCCGAAGCGGTTACCTAGCCGGGGTCGCAGGCCACGTCAACGCAGCTATCACTGTGAATTGCAGCCGAATTCACGCCATCATTTCGCCAGCTTGGCTGGGTCTAATGGAAGGATGAAGCTAAACGCACTTTTTGTCCTGCCAATCCTGCTACTGGGCGCTGCCTGCACGACCCAGCATGCGGGCGATGCCGCCAATCGCGCGGTCGCTGATACCCGTTCCGGCGCAAAACAGGCCGCAATGACGCCGCTGCGCGATCTGAACCTGCAGCGCGAGCCGATTCCTGTTGTCCTGCAGGATATCAAGAACCCCTACGATATTCCTGAAGACATCAGCTGCGAGCAGATCGAGTCGCAGGTCGCTGCCCTGAATTCAGTGCTGGGGCCGGATTGGGACGCCCTGCCTCGCAATGAAGCCGATCCGACCCTGTCAGATTATGCGGCCGATGAGGCATCGGAAGAAATGCTCGACATCATCGCGGACGAAGCTGGTGCGATCATACCTTATCGCAGCTGGGTACGCCGCCTGAGCGGCGCCAAGGCTCACCAGAAAAAGGTCAAACGCGCCGAGCAGCGCGGCGGTCACCGTCGAACCTATCTCAAGGCGCTCGGCCTGATGAAGGGTTGCGAAGGCATGGCTGCCCCGCGCCGCGAAACCGATGGTGATGGCGTGTCAGAGCCCGCACTGCCCCCGGTCGACTTCGTTTCCACGACGCCGCCACAATACCGGACCGCCAGCGGCCCAACTGAGATTGCCGCGCTGACACCCGAGGAAAACGAAGCCCTAGAAGAAGAATTTGACTGGCCTGAAGAATGGTCAGCCGATCAGTGGGAAGACGACGCGCCGGAAGCCGAAGAGGTCAGTCCTGCTTCGGACGGGACTTCGTGGCGTCCCATCTATGACTAAGCTCACTGCGCAATGCCTCGAACCTGTTCTCCGCAATCGCCAGCCTGATCTCGGACATGAGCGCCTGGAAGAAAGCCGTGTTGTGCCATGACAGGATCATGGAGCCGAGATATTCGCCAGCCTTGATCAGATGGTGCAGGTAGGCGCGGGTATAGTCCTGGCTCGCCGGGCAGTTCACCGCCGCATCCAGCGGTGAGGTGTCTTCCGCAAAACGCGCATTCTTGAGATTGACCGGCCCTTCCCAGGTCCAGGCCTGTCCGTGACGGCCAGCCCGTGTAGGCAGAACGCAATCGAACATATCGATGCCGCGCGCGACACTCTCGACAAGATCAATTGGCTTGCCGACGCCCATCACATAACGCGGAAGCTCATGCGGAAGGTGCGGCATGGTCATGTCGATCGTGCGGCACATCTGCTCATGCCCCTCACCAACGGCGAGACCGCCCAGCGCAATGCCGCCAAACCCCTGGGATACGACGCCTTTTGCAGATCGCTCTCGCAGGTCTTCAAAGTTGGAACCCTGGATAATGCCAAAAAGGGTCTGGTTTTCCCGTGCACCAAATGCGTCGAGACTGCGCTGGCCCCAATCGAGCGAAAGCTCAAGACTGCGGAGCGCCTCCTCATGGCTGCAGGGAAAGTCGGTGCACTCGTCAAGCTGCATCGAAATGTCCGCGCCGAGCAGGTCCGCCTGAATCTCAATGCTGCGCGCGGGCGTGAGGCGGTGTTCGGACCCGTCAATGTGACTGCGAAAGGTCACACCGTCCCTGTCCATCTTTCTCAACTGCGACAGAGACCAGACCTGGAAACCACCGCTGTCGGTCAGCATCGGGCCTTTCCAACCGGAAAACTCGTGAAGCCCGCCCAGCCGGCGCACGCGTTCAGCGCCAGGACGCAGCATCAGGTGGTAGGTATTGCCGAGAATGATATCGGCTCCGGCCTGCTCGACCTGATCCATATAAAGCGCTTTCACCGTCGCAGCGGTGCCAACCGGCATGAAGGCCGGCGTGCGGATTTCACCGCGCGGCGTCTTCAGGATGCCCGTACGGGCAGCGCCCTCATGGGCTTTGATTTCAAACGGAAACGTAGCCATGGACGGGGCTTTGGCCGAAGCGGGCTGATCTTGCAAGCCGCACGGTCATCACAGCGGCAGTGGCAGCCGGGCGATCAAGGCAAAAGCAGGCAGGCATCGCCGTAGGAATAAAAGCGGTATTTCTCCGAAATGGCATGGGCGTAAGCCGCCTGCATAACCTCAGTGCCCATCAGGGCGCAGACGAGCATGAACAGCGAGCTTTCCGGCAGGTGGAAGTTGGTCACCAGCGCATCGGTCGCCTGCAGCGTGTCGCCAGGCTTGAGAAAGATGTCGGTCGGTCCAACCGTCGGAATGATCCGGCCATCCACCACTGAGCTCTCGAGCGTGCGAAGCGCGGTCGTTCCGACCGGCACAACCCGGTGACCTGCGTTGCGGACCGCATTTAGCCGCAGGGCGACTTCCGGGCTGACCCGCCGCCACTCCTCATGCAGACGGCCGCTTTCCAGCTGGCTCTCCTTGAGCGGTGAAAATGTTCCTAGTCCGACATGCAGACGAACAGTCTCACTCTCGATCCCCGATGTCGCCAGCGCATCGCGAAGGCGCGGAGTGAAGTGAAGCCCTGCCGTGGGCGCAGCGACAGATTTCGCATCCTCGCCGGCAAAGCTCGTCTGATAGGTTTCGCGATCGCGTGCATCGGCAGCGCGGCGTCGTGCAATATAGGGCGGTAAAGGCATCGCGCCATGCGCGTCGAGTGCGGCATCCAGCGCATCGCCCGAAAGAGAGAAGGCAAGCTCAACTTCGCCCGCATCTGTCTTCGCGACGATCTCGCCGGTGAATCCCTCACCAAACTGGACGACATCGCCGGGCTTCAGGCGGCGCCCCGGCCGTGCCAACGCCCGCCAGCGCGACGCATCCAGCCGTTCGACAAGGTTAGCGTCTACCGAGACATCGCTGCCCGCTTCGTCCCGCGCAGGCCGCACACCCTTCAAGGCCGCGGGGATGACGCGCGTGTCATTGAACACAAGCGTGTCACCCGCTGAGAGGTAGCGCGGCAGGTCGCGCACGCCGGCATCCTCCAGCCGACCATCCCCGTGAACAACGAGCAGGCGCGCAGCATCCTGCGGCTCGACAGGCCGCAGGGCGATCAGCTCTTCAGGAAGATCGAAGGCGTAGGCCGACAGGTCCAAGGCAGGCTTGCCCTATTCGCTGATAACCGCAGGTACGCGCGGAATATCGCAAATGTCGTTGTTGAGCTGCGAAGCCGCGCCGAGCCGGTCATTCCATGTCTGGATGTCAGACCGCTGGACATAGGCTGTCGGACGCTCATCGTCCGGGAGGTCCGAGGCCATGTAAGCCTTTTCGAGCGTGTCTGGATTTTCGATCGGCGTGCCATTCGGCTCAGGCCCGGTCTTGATTGCCCGCACCACGCTGAACCCATCGATGACCCGGCCCCAGGCAGTGTAGGCCTTGTCCAGGTGTTCTGCCTGATGACGCATCAGGAAGAACTGGCTGTTCGCCGAATTCGGATCATCAGTCCGGGCCGTCGACACCACACCCGGGCAATGCGGGATCCAGCTGTCGACCATGCCATCCTTCGTCATCTCGGCGAGATAGGCGCTCTGCGTCGCAATCGGGAAACCCTTATACAGGCCTTGTGTTGCGCCGGTTTGCTGTCCGACGGTGTTCAGCTTCATCTCTTCCGGGTCACGCCGGAAGGTGAACTCGCCCTTCAGGTCAGGCAGGCCGGACTCCCGGCCCTTGAGCGCATAGACGTCCCCGCCCTGCGCCATGAAGTCATCGATCACCCGGTGGAAGCTCGTTCCGTCGAAGTCACCCGAACGGGCAATTGCACGAAACTGCTCGGCGTGTGCGGGTGCCACCTGCGGAAGCATTTCAATGATGATACGCCCCTTGCTGGTCTCGAAGATCAGCATGTTTTCCGGATCGACCTCACGCCACTCCTCAGGCGCAGCCTCGACATCGGCCATGGTCCATTCTGGCGCGTCGGACGTTGCTGGCGCGCTGGACGCAGCAGCGTCCCCGCTTTCCTGGCCACAGGCGGCGGCAGCGAACAATACGCTGCAAGCGATCGAAACGGACACGAGACGGGGCATGTTCACTTGTACTTCTCCAGAAGCTTCTCCCTCACGCGCGGCGTGACGAAGGACGTAATGTCGCCCCCGAACTTCGCGATCTCCTTCACGAGACGGGATGCGACAGCCTGATGCTGAACATCCGCCATCAGGAAGACGGTTTCAATCTCGCGATTCAGCTGCTCGTTCATGGCTGTCATCTGAAACTCGTACTCGAAGTCAGAGACAGCGCGCAGACCGCGCACGATGACGTTCACATCGCACTTTTCAGCGAAGTGCATGAGGAGGTTGTCGAAGGGTTTTACCTCAATCTCGACATTGCGCGCATTCGGAAGGTCAGCACATTCCTCGGTGACGATCTGCACGCGCTCTTCGAGACTGAAGAGAGGCTTCTTCGCTTCGTTGACGGCGACACCGATAATCAGCCGGTCAACCAGCTTGAGGCCGCGACCAATGATATCGAGATGTCCCTTGGTGATGGGATCAAAAGTTCCGGGGTAAAGCCCGACGCGTTCCATGGAGTTCCTCCCTGCCCCGTTCTGTCTGGAATGCGGGGCCCGGGAGCCCCGCTACTCTTCTGTATCGTCTTCGCCGTCTTCTACAAGGCGCGCAACAGAAACAACACGTTCGCCCTCATTGGTGCGCAGCACCCAGACGCCCGATGTCGCCCGGCCAGCAATGCGGATCTGATCGACCCGTGTACGGATCAACTGACCGCCATTTGTGACGAGCATGATCTGATCATTGTCGTCGACCGTGAAGGATTGCGCGATCTGTTTGACAGGGCCCTTTTTCTTGTCGCGGCCCCAGATGTTATGCGCCACAAGGCCTTTGCCACCGCGTCCCGTGACCCGGTAGTCAAAGGAGGATGACCGCTTGCCCATACCGTCATCAGCGATGCTGAGGATGAACTCCTCGGCGGCACCCATCTCGGCAATACGCTCCGGGCTGAGCGCAGCATCCTCTTCGCCGCCATCATCCATATCGTCATCGGCAGCAACGTCACCTTCGTCGATATCCTCTTCACCCGTGGCGGCGCGGCGCATTGCCGCTGCATGCTTGAGATAGGCACGGGCCTCGGCTGAAGTGACCTCGATGTGGTGCAGGATGCCCATCGCGATCACTTCATCATCCTTGTCCAGGCGGATACCTCGCACACCGGTCGAGTTGCGGCCCGCAAAGACGCGAACATCGTCGACCTTGAAGCGAATACACTTGCCGAGAACGGTCGTCAGCATGACGTCATTGTCTTCGGTACAGATCTTCACCGAGACGATACCGTCGCCATCATCAAGCTTCATCGCGATCTTGCCATTGCGGTTCACGCGGATGAAATCGCTGAGCTTGTTACGCCGGACGGTGCCAGAGCGCGTCGCAAACATCACGTCGAGCTCGTTGCGGCTTTCCTCGTCATCCGGAAGCGGCATCACCGACGTGATGCGCTCATCCTTGGAGAGCGGGAAGATATTTACCAGCGCTTTGCCGCGAGATTGAGGTGAACCGACCGGCAGGCGCCACACCTTTTCCTTGTAGACCATGCCTTCGGAGCTGAAGAACAGGATCTCGGTATGCGTGTTCGCGGTGAACAGGCGCGTGACGAAATCCTCGTCCTTCATGGACACGCCGGACCGGCCCTTACCGCCGCGATGCTGTGTGCGATAGGTCGAGAGCGGAACGCGTTTGACGTAGCCGCCATGCGTGACCGTGACGACCATGTCTTCGCGCTCGATCAGGTCTTCGTCGTCCATATCGGCATCGGCGAAGGTGAACTCTGAGCGGCGCGGCACAGCGAACTTCTCTTTGACCTCATTCAGCTCGCCGCGAATGATGTCGAGGATGCGTGGGCGCGACCGGAGAATGTCGAGATAGTCGGCGATCTTCTCCGAAAGACCCTTCGCTTCGCTGCCAATCTCGTCACGGCCAAGACCGGTAAGACGGTGCAGGCGAAGATCAAGAATGGCACGTGCCTGCTCGTCGGACAGGTAGATCGATGAATCGTCGGCGCGCCGTGT
>JAYZBJ010000201.1:0-7395 GCA_036338795.1 Pseudomonadota bacterium
CGGTCTTCGTCGATGCTGGCCTTGAAGGCTTCTAGCATGCCGAATAGCGGGTCATCCGGTGCCATACGTTCGCGGACGAGCGCCCAATGCGTTTCAGCTTTTTCGATCTCACCTGCCTGATAGGCGGGCAACGCAGCGAGCAATCCAGCCCTGTTCTGGCTACGGTCCAGATTCCACGCCCGCCCATACAACTGGGCAGCGGGATCAGTTACAACGCCACCATCCCGCATCATGATGACGTCGGCGAGCGCGATCAATGAGGGGACGTGCTCATCATCCCGGCGCAGCGCCGACTGGAAGGCGCGGATGGCATCCTCTTCACGTCCTTCCGAGCGCAGCAGCACACCGATGAAGTATTGCGGCTCAGGCGCTTCCGGCTGCTGACGGGCCGCCATTTGGAGACGGGCCAGCATCTCCGGCGGCGACAATTCAGTGGCATCGCGCGCAGCAATCTCGGCTTCGCGATCCGCATAAGGCTGCTCGGAAAGCAGTGGCTCGCCTTTCGCCAAGTATAACCCGGCAGCAATCGCTACTGATACAGCGAGCGCGATAATCGTCGTGCGGTTCATGACTGTCTCAGCGCAATGGTTGCCCGCAGGCCACCGAGCGGACTGTCGGACAGGGTGAGCTTTCCGCCGTTCATTTCGGCAATATCCGCCACGATGGACAGGCCGAGACCGGTTCCGGGGGCCGTCTCGTCGAGGCGAACGCCACGTTTGACCGCTGCCGCCATTTCCTCGCCGGTGAGCCCTTCGCCATTATCATCAACATGGATCAGCATGAGCCCGTTGTCGCCCGGCTCCGCAGAGACTTCAACGCGCGATTTCGTCCACTTGCAGGCATTCTCCATGATGTTGCCTAACATCTCTTCGAGGTCCTGCTGCTCGACGCGAACGAATACTTCGGTGCGGATTCGCGATTCCACGGTAACGCCGCTATCGCCAAACAGGCGGTTCAGCAAACGGACCAGACCAGCTATCACCGGGCCGATATCCGTGCGAACGCCCAAAGCCTCAGCACGAGCCGCTGCCTGCGCCCGTTTAAGATAATGCTCGACATTCGCCCGCATCGACTCGGTCTGACGGCGAACGACATCATCCAGAGGCGTACTGCCATTCGCCTCGTTTCGAAGCACGGCAAGCGGAGTCTTCAGGGCATGCGCCAGGTTGCCGACATGCGTTTGAGCGCGTTCTACAATGGCGCGGTTATTGTCCAACAGCTTGTTCAGCTCCTGCGTCAGCGGCAGCACCTCGACAGGATAGTCGCCATCCAGCTTCGGTCGTTTGCCTTCGCGAACTTGCGCAATGTGCAGCTGGACACGGTTGAATGGTAGCAAAGCCAACCGGAGACCGACCCAGAGCGCGATAAGTGTACCAGCGGCGAGGAAAGTCATGCTGATCACCAGAAGGAACCGCAGCTGGTTCGCTCCCTCGTCCGTCGCCTCGCGGTCGGCAGCCGCCATGATAAGAATCGGCCCGTCACGATTGGGCACGGAGATCGCCCGGACGGCAACTCGCAGCCGCTCATCTGCCGGCCCGCTTGTGTTGTAATAGTAAGTCCGCCCAGTATCGGCGAGTGCTGCCTGAGCCTGCTCTAGCGGAAGCGGTAGAGGCCCGTCCCAAAGGCTTTGGGAGCGGATGTCATCACGGATTTCGCCGTCGGCTTGCGCGGCGGCGATCGCCCAGTACCGACCCGAGAGCGGTAGGTCATACCGCACATCGCTCGGCAGCTTCTCCTCAATATCGACAACCCTGCCATCAGGCAGGACTTCAAGCGCCCTTGGCAAGGTGACGAGAACGCTGTCGAGTTCCTGTTCGAGAAGGCTTACAGTCTGGGCTCTGTAGGAGATCGTCATGGCGATAATACCGCCAACCACCGCGATCAGGCTCCAGGCGATCGCGCCGATGAACAAGCGCCGCGACAGCGACGGCCGTGGTCTCGACCGGGTCGGTTCAATGTCGCTCATGCGTTCAGCCCGTGAGGCACGTCGCCCCTAGCCAGCAAGTCCGGCAGTTTCCCCTTCGGGCACAACAAGACGATAGCCGAGACCGCGCTCGGTCTGGATCCGCTCAGTCCCGATCTTCTTGCGCAGGCGGCCGAGGAACACTTCGATCGTGTTCGAATCACGATCGAAGTCCTGATCATAGATGTGCTCGACGAGCTCGGTACGGGGAACAACCCGTCCCTGATGGTGGATCAGGTAGGACAACACCCGGTACTCATGTGCGGTCAGCTTGATTGGACGACCATTGACCGTCGCCCTTGCCGCACGCGTATCAACGCGCAGTCCACCAGCTTCCAGCGCCGCCGCCGAGTGACCAGCTGCTCGGCGAAGCAAGGCCCGAAGACGTGCCAGCAATTCTTCGGTGTAGAAAGGTTTGGTCAGGTAATCGTCGGCGCCAGCGTCAAAGCCGGCAACCTTTTCGCTCCACCTGTCACGCGCCGTCAGGATCATCACAGGGAAGTCCTTACCATCGTCGCGCCAGCGCTCAAGAATGGTCACACCGTCCATCTTGGGCAAGCCAAGATCGAGGATCACCGCATCATAAGGCTCGGTGTCACCAAGGAAGTGACCATCCTCGCCATCCGCTGCCAGATCGACAGCATATCCAGCCTGAGTCAGCGCATCGGCGAGTTGCCGGCGCAGATCAGCATCGTCTTCAACAACCAGAATTCTCATAAACCCAACCTAGCTTACGCTGATAACGCGTCCAGACCTTGCGTCGATCGTGAACGTCACGAGTTCGCCGCGGCCTGTAACCCAATCTATGATATAGACTTTCCGACCCCCTCTTTCATAGAGGCCATCGAAACGGCGCATATTGCCGCCATACTGTTGCCGGATGGGGCGCAACAGATCATTCAGCGGCTTGATCTCGCCCTTCTCGCGCGCATTGCGCGCCTCATCAGCTGTGAAGGAATTACCCCACTGCCCCTGCGCCGATACCGGCTGGGCAATCGATGCGGCGCTGAGCGCGAGGGCGAGAATGATCCGTTTCATGCAAATGCTTATGGGCGATCAGCCCTGAACAGCCCGTGAATAGTTTGAGTAGGTTACAGTCAGATCAAGCCGCCGCATCAATGTGAGCTGGCCCAATCCTTCAGCCCAGGGTCCTTGGGGTCCTCGAGCACGATTTCCAGCCGGACATAGAGATGACCAGGCTTGTCCTTGAACTGCACGCCCTTGTTGCGAAGCCGCAGCACCGTCCCGGTGTTCGAGCCTTCAGGAACCTTAAGCGTGACCGGACCGGCCGGCGTCTGTACATCGACCGTGCCACCGGCGACCGCCGTTCTCAGATTGACCGGTACGGTCATGCGAAGGTCATCCCCGTCGCGGGTCCAGGTCTTGTTCGGGCGTACGAAAACTTCGAGCAGCGCGTCACCCGGAGGGCCACCACTTGCCGATTGCTGCCCCTGGCTCTTGAGGCGCAATGTCTGTCCAGTCTCGATGCCGGGCGGGATGGAGACATTCAATGCCTTGCCATCGCCCATGGTCATCTGGCGCTTGGCCCCCTGCACGGCATCCTCGAACGATATTTCGACCCGATAGCGCAAGTCGGCGCCTTTTCGCGGTCCGGGCTTTCGGCGCTGTTGGCCGAACATGCCTGCGAGAATGTCCTCAAACGGATCACCCTGAAAGGAGCCGCCAGACCCGGCGAAATCACGGTAGGCGCCGTACTTGCCGCCAAAGCCGCCCTGACCGCCACCGGGAAATCCTGTCGGATTGCCGTCAGAGTCGATTTCGCCGCGATCGTACTTCTTGCGCTTCTCCTCATCACCGAGGATTTCGAAGGCAGCCGATACGGATTTGAACTGCTCGGCCTTGTCCTTGTCATTCGGATGCAAGTCCGGGTGCAACGTCTTCGCCTTCTGGCGATACGCCTTTCGGATCTCGTCGGCAGTTGCCGCCTTGGAGACGCCCAGCAGCTTGTAGAGGTCTTTCGACACGTCTGAGTAACCACGCTCGATTCGGGTTGATGAAACGCTGCATAGTTAGGACGCTCCGATCGGGATTGAAACCCAGCGTCCTTCGCGACCATCAGTTCCCAGTTCCGCGACCCGCGCCACGTCGTACGTGCCCGTGAGCAGGAATTGTGTTCCGGAGACTGTTTCCATGAGCTCAACCTGCCCTTCCCGCAGGGCTTCCAGCTTGAAATGACGCTGGACGGGCGGGTCAGGTAGCTCCCAGCTATCTGGAATTGTGCGCCCCCTCGGCAGCCAGCTGACACGCGTGCCGCCCGTCACCTTTCGAGCCTTAAGATGCGCAACAGACCAGCCGAGGCCCGCTTCATGATTGAACGTGAATTGCTGCATCTCACTTTCGCCAGCTGACCAAAGCAGCGCTCGGCCAACCTCGTCAGTCTGCAAGGGTGCAGGCTGCAACCTGTCATCAACATGGACACAGATCGTTCCGGTCCTGTGCTGCTGGATGAGCGTGCCGGACAGGCCTCGCAACAGGCCTGAAAGCTGCCAACGGTCCGCTCCGATCAGTTCCGCGTTTCGATAGCCGATGAGCTCCCACCCCGCTTCACCTTGCAAGAGAAGACGGTTTAGACCGCCAAGCGTGTCCTCAGCTGAACGCCCCATCAGCTCTGCATGGTGCATGTCGACTGTTATGGTCGTCGCCTCGTCCCAGCGGCCAAGTGGTCCACCACTCGCCACTTCGACAAGTTGTCCAATGCCGGCCGGTTCGGAAACTGTCTGACGAATCCGTAGCCCGGCTGATGACGGCCCAGCACTGATATCCACCGGACCACCCCAGGGGGATGCCGCAACCGCAACGATCGGGCCGATAAAGTCTGAGTTCGCCAATTCGGGACCGTCAATGAGCACAAGCTCCGGCACCGCTCGACGGGCGGGCGGAACTTGCTCAGACGGTATAGACAAGCTGCGCTTCGCCGGAGCGGACCATGGTCGTGAGAGGCTCACCTGCCGAGCCAGCCCGTCATCAACGATGTCGGCAACCTGCCACTCTCCCGGACTCCCTTCAACGAGCACCCCATCTCCGGGTTCAAGATCAATCCACTCGGGCGGGAGGGACAGGCTGGCCGTCTCAGGCTCATTGATGGAAGCGAGCAGGTCTCCCGCCAACGCACTGGCCGCAGCATCTGAAAGGATGAGTGGCAACTGAAGTTCAACCGTCAATCGAGGGTCCCCCTCATCCGACCGGGCCTCTGCAGTTGCGGGGGCGAAGCTGCCTTGAGCGCTGACAAAGCTGAGCTGCAGTCGTCCGGGCTGCTTGTCCAGCAAAGGCCTGGTCAATGACAGGCCCGGGTCCAGTAGTCTGGACTGAGGCACACTCACGATTGCGCGGCGTCCAGCAGACGAAAAGGCAAGTCCAGCGTCGGCTTCATTGATCATGAGTCCGTAGGCCGTTTTCAATGGCTCAAGCAGCCGCCTCAATGGTGCGGGGCCATGAGTGGCATACCCCTCGATAAGACCATCAACGTCCCGCACATCCACGGTAAGACCCGCACCAGCACAGAGGTCTTCGGCTGCTTCGCCGACGCTGATCAGTCCCATGCGTCCATTGAGCCAATGACCGTAATTCCAGTTAGGACCATCGCTCCACACCGTCTGCCGGGTCGGAAAGTCCGGCCACGGACGTCCATCCCAGGCCCATATGTAGGCTTTGTCGACGAATGGCTGGGCCTGCCAATATGAAAGCGCGGCCTCTAGCGCGCGGCGCTGGTATACGTCGTCCCGCTCACCTGTCGAATAGGGCGGCAACGCACTTTCGGCGCTCTTGGGGTCGTAGAAAAGGTTGGGGGCGTTCCCCCCCTTGTCGACCGCCGGAAAACCAACCTCGACAAGGCGGACCGGTTTCATCCCCGGCTGCCAAGCAGTTGCGGCTGAATTGCGGACACCCGACGGACGCTCATGATGTAGCGAAGCCCACCATCCCGCCAGGTCCTTCTGACGAAAGACCCAGTGTTCACCATGCGCGGAATCCACAATCGGTGTCCGGATTTGCGCATCCCGCGCGCCGACGTCTGCGTAATACCAGTCGAACGCCTCCCCGCCAGTCATCTGGCTTGATAGATAGTCAGCATCATCTGCAGCGTCGTAACCAGCCAGCGCGTCGGCATGCTGGTCACCGTCCCGCCAATCGCCAACCGGCGGATACCAGTCTAGCCCGACGAAATCGACATTTGGCGAGGCCCAGAGGGGATCAAGCGGGAACAGGACATCGCCGGAGCTGTCGCTCGGTACATAAGCACCGTATTCAGTCCAGTCAGCAGCATATGAGACGTTCACACCCGGCCCGATAATTGCCTTCACGTCTGCGGCGAGCCGCAACAGGCCTTCGACAAAGGGAAAGGCTCCGGTCTCATCTCGCAGCCGTGTCAGGCCGCGCATCTCGCTGCCGATCAGAAATGCTTCGACTCCGCCAGCCTGATGGGCAAGCCGTGCATGATGAAGAATAAAATGCCGGTAGCCGAAATCATTATCGGTGCCGAGAAACGCTTCGATAGCGACGCGGACGGAGGCAGTGCCATCCGCGACATGGGTCATGCGGCCACGCCACGGAAAAGCAGCCTGTTCATTTTCTCCGTAGGGATCTGGGAGGCCATTTCCGGGCGCCACATCCATCAATAGGAATGGGGAAAGTGTGACGGCGATCCCTGTCGCCTTCATCGCCGCTATCCCTTCAAGGACTGCTGTATCGGCGGGCGTGCCGCCATAATTGGCTGCTCCACCCGTCTGACTGACGAGATAGGCACTGCCACGGGTTTGTCCGGCTACACGCCATTCATAGGGCACTGTATTTCGCGTGAGGGTTTCCACGCCCGGACGGACTTTGCAGTGCCCCACCCTGAGGTCGTCGCCAAACCAGCCGACCGTCAGCGTTGCGGCATCCAACTGCGGCGCGTCCGCGACAAGCTGGTCCAACGACCTGCTGAAGTCCGCATCGCCATGCGCATTGTTCATATTCAGCGGGCGTTCGACACCCGGAAATGATCGCTCACGGACGATTTGCGTTCCATAGACGAACTCGCCCGTCGCCGGGATGATATTCACTCCTTTTACCCCGGCGCGCAGACCCTCAAAGGCCGATCCGGCGCGGACAACCTCGAAGCTGAATTGCGGAATCCGGTTGCCGAACATCTTAAGCGGCAAATCCTCAAACACTATGTATGCCGTGCCGCGAAACGCAGGTGCCTGCCCTGCCCCCTCAATTGCCTCGATCGCAGGGTCGGGCAGCTGATCCTCGCCCCCGTCATAGAAGCGCCAATTGTAGTTGGAGAGGGCCAAAACTTCACCATTCGCCCAGATCTTATCAAGCCGCGTCACGGGTCCTTCGCACACAGCAACGGCGAGGCTGATTGAGTAAGCATAGCTCGAAAAGCGCGGGCCACCCTTTCCAGCAGACTGCTCCCGCCGCTTTTCGCG
>JAYZBJ010000202.1:0-3410 GCA_036338795.1 Pseudomonadota bacterium
CCGGGCATGAAGGGCATGGCCGGCTCGTTCTCGGACTTGCGGAAACCCTTGCGGACCCGGACGCCCGACTCGGCGATACGGCGATGGAAAAGCGTCTCCAGAACCTCGAAGCGAGCGTTCCCGACATCGCCAGCCTTCAGCACAGGCTTGCCATGATCCGCACATGGACGTATGCGGCGCACCGCGATGACTGGCTCGAAAACCCCCAATACTGGCGAGAGAAAACGCGTGAAATTGAAGACAGATTGTCAGATGCCCTTCACGCCGCGCTCACATTGCGCTTTGTTGACCGCCGCACGACGGCCCTGCTCGCTGGCCTGAAAAGAGAAGACCTGCTTGTGACCGAACTTTCTGAAAATGGCGAAGTGACTGTCGAGGGCCACGTGGTTGGCAAACTCGTCGGCCTTCAGTTCGAACCAGCCTCCACCGCAAAAACACTGGAAGGCAAGGCCGTCCGGTCTGCCGCCGTATCTGCCCTCGGGCCGATCATGGCCGAGCGGCTGAGCGAAATTGCGGGCGCGGCCGGCGATGCATTCAATCTCACAGATGAGGGCACGATCGCCTGGAAGGATGCCCCGGTCGCAGCGCTGAGGCCCGGTCCAGACTGGCTCGCGCCGCGCCTTGAACTGATCGGTGCGGATGAATCCGAATCCCATCGGCGAGAAGCCGCCCTGAAGCGCATCGAAGAGTGGCTTGGCGCTGAAATGCTTCGCGTTCTGCCCACACATGCAAAGCTCAAGACCGGTGAATCCGGCAAGGAACTCGAAGGCATGGCGCGCGGTCTCGCGTTCCGCCTGCTTGAGAGCGGCGCCGCGATCGACCTGCGGGAGGAGAGCCCGCCGCCGCACATCACCAAAGAACAGCGTGAGGCCATGAAGGCCGCGGGTCTGCGGACTGGACGGGTGGCAGCACACATTCCCGAAGCCCAGAAACCGGCAGCGCAGCGCATGATTGCGATCCTGCAAGCCAGCCAGACTGGCGAAGGCCGGCGCGTCGCGCCTGAGGGTGCTGGCTCATTCCCCCTTGATGGCGAGTGGGCCGAGAGCGAACTGCACTCGCAAGGTTATCTGCGGTTTGGCAAACGCGCTGTGCGCGCTGACCTGGCCGAACGTCTCGGCTGGGAGATTTCCAAGCGCCGCAAGGAAGCAGGCACTCCGGCGTTCGAACTGCCTGCCGATCTTGCCTCCGTTGTTTCCTGTCCCGGCGATGAGTTCCCTGCAATCGTGAAAGGCTTCGGCCTCGCACCTGCCGAGAAAGACGCAGAGACCGGCGCCGTCACCAAATGGCGTTACCTGTCCCGTCATCGCAGCGACGGCCCTCCAGCGCGCGGCAAGAAGCCGGCAGCTGGCGGGAATCGCCCGCCGAAGGGCAAACCCGGAAAGCCGCAGCACAAGTCCCGTCACCAGGGCGGGCGGCCTGCGCAACGTCAGCCTGACCCGGACAGCCCGTTCGCGGCCCTGGCAAGCCTCCTGCCGCCGCCCCCACCACCGCCGAAGCCGAAAAAGAAAAAGAAGAAAAAGCCTGAACAGCCCGCGGCCGGGAACAAGCCTGCCGAAAACGCTGAGCAGAGCCCGCCTGCTTCAAATGCTGATACGCAAACCCCTCCATCACCGGAGTCGTCCTCATAAGCGACGAGTGCCGCCTCGATGTCTGGCTTTGGCGCGCGCGTTTTTTCAAGACGCGGTCGCTCGCCGCAGGTTACATTTCGTCACGCGGTGTGCGTGTCACACGTGACGGCACCACAAGAAAACTAAACAAACCTGCCAGCAGGCTTGCAGTCGGAGATGTTGTAAGTCTGGCGTTAGGATCGCAAATAGTAGAGCTTCGTATTCTGGATTTCGGATCGCGGCGAGGACCTGCGAGCGAAGCACAAACACTGTATGATCGGCTCGACGGCCGAGGATCAGGAGAGGCTTAATGCTGGAAGCGCTGAAACGATGGTTCTCCAGACGTCCCGAGCCAGTGGATCGCGACCTGGATCCGCAAGTTGCCGCCGCCGCTCTGCTGGTTGAGGCTGCACTGGTTGACGGCGTTTATGCCAATCTGGAAAGCGACCAGATCGCCGAAATCCTTCTCGAGAGCCTCGGTCTGGACGCGGACAAGGTTGATGACGTCCTCGCGCAGGGCGAAGAACTCGCCGAGGACGCTGCAGGCGCGCATCAGTTCACCCAGCACGTCAAGAAGCTCCCCTTGCTGGACCGCGTGCGGGTGATTGAAGGGCTGTACCGCGTCTCACTTGCTGATGGCGCCGCCTGCAAATTCGAAGAAGCATTCATCCGCCACGTGGCCAGTCTGCTGCACGTGGACGATATCCGACGCGCACAAGCCAGACGCCGCGCTGAATCGCGGCAGGCCCGATAGATTGACAGTTCCGCGCCAAAGCTTCACATGCTGCGCGCAAAACAACAGAGCAAAGCCCAGAAACGCCTATGACCTATATTGTTGTCGACGCCTGTATCCGCTGCAAATACATGGATTGCGTCGAAGTCTGTCCAGTTGACTGCTTCTACGAAGGCGAGAACATGCTCGTCATCCACCCGGACGAATGCATCGATTGCGGTGTTTGCGAACCTGAGTGTCCAGTGGAGGCGATCAAGCCGGACACCGAAGACGATCCGGATTCAAAGTGGCTGAAGCTTAACACCGAGTACGCCAAAGTCTGGCCCAACATAACCCGGATGAAAGAGCCGCCTGCGGACCGTGAAGAGTTTGCCCAGGAGACGGGAAAACTCGAGAAATACTTCAGTGCCAGCCCGGGTACAGGAGACTAAAGAACAGCCGCCGTTACACGGCAGTTGTGAATTAGTCTTTTTTCTGATATATATTAACGGTCAAACCGTTTGAGGGAGCCCGCACACATCTCCGGATCGACGTCTCATGTCACCGGAGGGTGAGGGCTCTTGTTGCGTAGAAAGGCACACGATTCCATGGCAAAAGAAGCACAGGGTGATATTCAGGAAATGGACTTCAAGATTGGTCAGTCCGTTGTCTACCCGGCGCACGGGGTCGGCAAGGTCACCGCGATTGAGAAGCAGACCGTCGCTGGCATGTCGCTCGAAGTGTATGTCGTTTCCTTCGATCAGGACAAGATGATCCTGCGGGTTCCGACGAACCGCGCCGAAGCATCCGGCATGCGCGCGCTCGCTGGTTCCAAGCTCGTTGACGACGCATTGAAGACGCTTGGGGGCAAAGCCCGCATCAAGCGCACCATGTGGTCGCGCCGCGCACAGGAATACGAAGCGAAGATAAATTCCGGCGATCTTATCTCCATCGCAGAAGTCGTTCGCGACCTGCACCGTGGTGAAGACCAGCCAGAGCAGTCCTATTCCGAGCGCCAACTTTACGAAAGCGCGCTGGACCGTATGGCCCGCGAACTCGCTGCCGTTGAGAACACTGACCACGAGACCGCT
>JAYZBJ010000203.1:0-6383 GCA_036338795.1 Pseudomonadota bacterium
AGAAGCCGAACACACCAATAGCCCCAAGGCTGACAGCCCAAGGGAAGAGGAACGCAACTTCCAGGTCGAAAATGATGAAAAGGATCGAGACGAGATAGAAGCGGACGTCGAATTTCATCCGCGCATCGTCGAATGCGTTGAAACCGCACTCATAAGCCGAATTCTTTGCCGGATCCGGATTGGACGGCGCAAGAATGGTCGAGCCGAGGATAAACAGCAGGGAAAGTATTACCCCGAGTCCCAGGAAAAGGATGACCGGGAGATAGTCGAGCGCAAACCGTTCGATCTCTGTCATGAGGGCGACTCCTGATCGCTTGCCGTCGAAAGCGCCGGGTTAGGACGCTTTCATCTGAATGGCAACATATCACCTCACCAATCTTAGGCCATTGCGCAGCAGATTTCGCCCCAAGGACGTGCGGCCTGGTGACACGCCCGCTGAAGGCCTGCCTCCGCAACTGAGGCTGCGTCTCGATTGTGAGGAAATGGTGCCCGGGGGCGGATTTGAACCACCGACACGCGGATTTTCAATCCGCTGCTCTACCCCTGAGCTACCCGGGCTGGCCGCTTGGGGAAAGCGCGTCATAGCCCCCCAAAATCGGCTTGTCCAATACCTTGGTTCAAGTTTTTGCAGCGCGAGCCCAATTCCCTCAGCTGTAGCGTGCTTCGACCTTCGGTTTGCGGGCATCGGCCCCGCTGCGGACCGCCTCACAAGCTGCTTGCAGATCGACCAGATAGTCATCAATCACATCAGCATGCTTGGGAGACAGCATGAGGTGGAGGCTGGGTGGCTCCTTGGTTACGGAAGTGAACCAACCCCTCCGGTAAATCTCGCCATAGAGAGCAAATGAGTGCAGGTCCGGGTGGCGAAATGCGACAAGGCCGAGCATCGGATTGCCGACAACTTCGAACCCAAGCTCCCGGACGCCTTCTTCGACCCTCTTTCTTGTATCGCAAACAGCGCCCTGAAGCTTCCGGTAGCCGTCGACACCAAGATAGTTCATCACGGCCCAAGCCGCCGATATCGCACCACCCGGGCGCGTACCGGCAAGGGTTGGCGTTTTCATCGGCGCGCCAGACCAACCAGCAAGATCGAACGGCATGAACTCGTAGAGTTCTTCGGAGCGAAAAAGCACCGTTGATGCGCCTTTTGCGGCGTAGCCGTATTTGTGAAGATCAGCGCTCATCGACATGACGCCCGGCACTTCAAAGTCAAATGGCGGAACGGGAACCCCATTCATCCTGGCGAACGGCGCAAAGTACCCGCCGACGCACGCATCGACGTGAAGCCAGGTGCCGTTCCGGACCGCCACTTCGCCGAGCGATTCGATCGGATCGATCACGCCATGTGGAAAGTTTGGTGCCGAGCCCACCATCATGATTGTGTCCTGATCGATGGCCTGCGCCATGGCATCAGGATCGGCCTCGTACGTCCCATCGGCCTTCAGCGCGACACGGCGAACTTCGATATCCATAAGGTGCGCGGCCTTGTCGAAGGCAAGGTGAGCTGATTGCGGCAATACAATATTGGCGTGCTCCAGCGCCCTACCCTTGCTCCTCGCAAAATCACGAGCCGTCTTCACGGCCATCGTGATCGAATCGGTACCGCCAGAGGTCATCGCGCCGGTCGCGCTTGCAGGGCCGTGCAGCAGCCCCAGCGCCATGGAAATAACGTCCTTTTCCATCTGCGCGAGCGATGGAAAGGCCAGCGGACCGAGGCCGTTCTCCGACATGAAGGCTGCATACGCTTCCTTCTGGACCCGCGCGACATCCTCGCCAGCGTTAAAGACGTAGACGGCCGTCTTTCCATCCCGCCACTTGGCGTCATTCGCGCCGCGCTCCTGCATGGCCTTTTGTATGCCAGCCCAGTCTGTTCCGGTTTCCGGTAATTTCATTTGAGGCACCTCCCGACAAGCAGCATAGCCTGCCCGGGCCCAATGGCGACCCCTACAGGACTTGAACCTGTAACCGTCGGATTAGAAGTCCGGTGCTCTATCCAGTTGAGCTAAGGGGCCGGAATTGACGCTTAGTGCGTCCAGGGCTGCTTGCGGTAGGCAGAGAAATTCTCGGCATAAGACTTCACCAGCCGCTTTGGCTCCCTCGGCTCATCAACCGTGAAGGCCAGCTTTTCGCGCTTGGCGTAATCAATCGCTTGCTCACGCGTCTCAAAGTGAAGGCGGACCTGGCCAGTCGTATCATTGATACTGGTCCAGCCCATGACAGGATCTGGCGCACGCGACGCACCTGAGCGGAATTCGAGAACCCATTCATGGGTTTTCCCACGACCGGATTGCATCGCCGACTTCCGAGGCTTGTAGATACGTGCATCCATGCCGGACCTCCGAATGAGACGTAACCGATGGTCGGAGCGAGAGGATTCGAACCTCCGACCCCCTGATCCCAAATCAGGTGCGCTACCAGGCTGCGCCACGCTCCGACATCGGATGCCCCTTCTATGTATACTGCGCCGGGCGGGCAAGCCCTATTTGGCTGTGCGACGCAGCACGCGAAATGTCGCATCCGCTCTGGCGGCCAAAGAGCCTTGTGCCGCGTACATTCCAGCTTCGACGTGAACCACACCATCGATTACAGAAATCACCTGCGGATGGGCCTCCAGCCAGTCCCCGGGGCGAATCGTTCCGTAGTAGCTGGTCGTGAGCTTCAGCGTCACAGACATTTTTCGAGTCGCATGCCACACCGCCCAGGCCAAAGCACCATCGGCAAAGGCGCTCACCATGCCGCCGTGCATGAAGCCCATGCTGTTACAGTGTCGGTCGAGAACCCAGATACCGCTGCGAAGATCACCTTCGCCGACTGCGCGGTAAACCGGCCCATTGCGAGTCGTGAACGGGCCGCGGGATTTCGAGAGCTCGAATCCCTCCGGCGCCGGCTTACCTTCGTTGGGCTGATCAGCCATCCGTGCCGAAAATCGCATGATTGACAGTATCGCCGGGCTCAATGCCCAGCTCGGCAGCACGCCCGCCATTGATCTCAAGCACGCCCTTCACAGGCATGCCCGGTGAGATAGTGCGAAGCGATCCAGGCACGGTGTTACGTGCGATCATCTGGATCGTGCCATCAGGCGAGATGAACAGCATGTCGAGAGGAATGAGCGTATTCTTCATCCACATAGCCGGCTCACGGGGATTGCCGAAATCGAACAGCATGCCTGCGTTCTCGGCCAGCGATTCGCGATTCATCAGACCGTAGGAAATCTCTTCGGGCTCGTCTGCAATCTCAATTTCGAAATTCTGCTCGCCCGCCTCGGTTTCGATAGTGAGTGTACCGGTCTCGAGGTCTTGAGCGACCGCAATGACGGGCGCAAGAGCAACTGCGGCAACAGCGCAGATCGTGGAAGAGATAAGTTTCATGACGCTTCGTGTAGCGCCAAGCCTCGGTTGCGGCAACTACCCGTTGTTGTCTGCCGCAGGCAATACGGATGCGACGTGGTCACCCTTCGGACCGGACTCGATCGTCGCTTCAAGCAGGGTGCCCGAATCGACGTCGCTCACGCCACCGCGCCGCAACACGGAAATATGAACGAATATGTCGATGTCGCTATTGGGCCGGTTCACGAAACCGAAGCCCTTCGTTGTGTTGAACCATTTGACGATTACCGTCTCAGGCTCTGAAACGGCGCCGCTCTCGCGAGCGAGCACAGCCTTGGGACGGTCCATTTCCAGAATATTGTCGACCTGCCAACCGCGATCGCCATGGACAGCATCACACACGATGCGCGCGCCTTCATCAGCATAGGACTCGCCAAACTTTCGAAGGCAGGAGATGTGCAACATGATGTCGGACCGCAATTCTTCGCCAACCGCAGAATCAGGAATCACGAAGCCGTAACCCTTCGCGACATCAAACCATTTGATATGCCCAATCACCCGTACCACCGGCACAGGTTCAGGCGTTTCACTTTTTGAAGTCAATGCACTCATCTACCATCAGTCCCGTATCGTCGATGATATGAACGGAATTGGTGAAAGTCATCACCAAGATGGCTGATGATTCACCAATTAGGCGACTTGTGTGCTTAAAGTGGCACTCCCTAGGGGAATCGAACCCCTCTTTCCAGGTTGAAAACCTGGCGTCCTAACCGATAGACGAAGGGAGCACTCGGTTGGAGGTCGAGCGTATAGCGGGCCTTTTTCGGCGGTTCAAGTCGAGTTTCAGCAACATGAGCAGTTTTTGTCAGTTGGTTGCAGTGAACGCCGCATCAGCCACTTCGAACTGCACGCGTTTGCGACCATTCCACTCGTTCTTCTTGAGCCTTCCGGCAAGGTGGACATGGCGCCCGGACAGGATCGCCTGCCCTGCTTCCGTGTCAGCTGCGCGCCAGTAAATGCATTCAAGACGCGACGACCCGTCGTCCGCAATGAAACGAATGTGGTTTTGTCCCACGAGTCTCGGAGACGTCGGGCGAACATCACGAATCGCGAAAACAGGTTGAGGTGCGCCCTGCCCGAATGGGCCAAGCGCATCGATCTGATCGCACAACTCAATCGTTGCAGCCGCCGGCGCCAGCACACCGTCGACTTCAAGCCGCAAGGCTTCGGCGCGTTCGTCTGCAAATTCCTGCATGTGCGCGATCATCCAGTCTGTGAACGCCTCAATGTCTTGGGGCTCGACACTGAGCCCACCGGCCATGGCGTGACCACCGCCGGACAGAATCACACCTTCTCGCGCAGCACGACTGATCGCATCACCAATATTGACGCCTTTGACCGACCGGGCTGAACCTTTGGCGACCGGACCAAGCTCATCTCCCCAGCCGATCACAATGCTCGGCAGGTGAAACCTGTCTTTCAGTCGACCAGCAACGATCCCGATAATACCCGGGTGCCACCTTTCGCCGGCCGCAATGAGCACACCGAGTTCAGGTCGAGCCTCCAACTGCCGCTCGGCCTGTGCCGTCGCCTGCTCAAGAATGATTGCCTCAACAGCCTTGCGTTCAGCATTGAGACCGTCGAGCCGCTCGGCCAGTTCGATCGCCTGTTGGCGATCATCCGTTGCCAGCAATTTCGCCGCCAACCACGGATCGCCGACGCGGCCTCCGGCATTCAGACGTGGCCCAAGCATAAAGGTCGCGTGGTAGACGGACTCGATCGTGGAGATACCTGCAATATCGGCCAGCGCTCGCAGCCCCGCATTCTGTCCTCGGGACATGATTTTCAGTCCCTGGCGCACAAAAGCGCGGTTGGCGTCCTGAAGAGGAGACATGTCGCAAAGCGTTCCAAGGGCGCAAAGGTCCAGCCATTGTAGAATGTCAGGCAGGCCATTTTCCGGAGCCGCTCCGCGCGCGCGTGCGGTCTTGTTCAGCGCGGCAAGCAGCACGAACACCACACCAGCAGCGGCGAGGTGTCCGTAACCTGATGTGTCGTCGGCCCGATTCGGATTTACGAGGGCTGCCGTCTCAGGCAGTTCGGTGCCCATCAAATGGTGATCTACAACGATAACAGGCAGGTCTATCTGGCGCGCCTGATCGAGCGCTGCCGTCGCCGCAGCGCCGCAGTCGACCGTGATGACGAGTTCGGCGCCCTGCTGCTTCAAATGTCTGAACGCTTCAGGTGAAGGTCCGTAGCCTTCGAGCAGCCGATCGGGCACATACAGACCGAGATCTCGTCCCCATTCGCGGAAATAGCGCGCGAGCAAGGCCGAGGACGTCCCGCCATCGACATCATAGTCCGCGAATACAACGACTTTGCGGTCGCCGAGGATGGCATCCAGAATAAGTCCGGCTGCCTTGTCCATATCCTTGAAAGTAGACGGGTCCGGAAAAGTGTCCTTCAGCCGAGGCTCCAGATAGCTTGAAGCCTGCTCAGGACCGACGCCGCGCAATTGCAGCAGTCGACAGACAATGTCCGGCAACCCCGTCTTCAGGGCATACTGGCGCAGCTGGTCATCATTCGCAGATGCCATCGACCAGAAGCGCCCGGTCAGCGACTTCTCGACGTCGAAGAGCCGCGCCGTGTCTGTCATGGATTATCCTGTGCGGTGCCTTGATGTGATCTTGCGAACCATGCCGTCTGCAGAGCTCATGACAAGCGTGTCGGTGATCGTCACACCCGCCTGCGTGATGACACCATCGACAAGGCCGCCCTTCGTCACGCCCGTGGCGCAGAAAACCGTCTCGCTGCTGGCCAGTTCACTGAGCGCGTATTTGCGGTCGAACTCTTCAATACCAACACGCCGCGCACGGCCCTTTTCATCCTCATTGCGGAACACCAGACGACCTTGCATCTGACCGCCAACGCATTTCAGCGCGGCCGCCGCCAGTACGCCTTCGGGGGCGCCGCCCTGTCCGACATAGAGATCAATTCCCGTATCAGCGTTCGTCGTGTTGATGACGCCAGCGACGTCGCCGTCCGAAATGAGCGAGATGC
>JAYZBJ010000204.1:0-9260 GCA_036338795.1 Pseudomonadota bacterium
GAATCGCCACCGAGCGAAGACGCCGAATCCGACTCAGCGTCGTGATCAAGCGTACCTTCAAAGCTGTAACCCAGGTCAGCGCGGCCATACCAGCCTTCCTGAGCGATAGCGACATTGCTGGCGGACGCAATCGCGGTCGCAGCAGTCGCGCACATCAGAGTTTTTTTCATACTCATTCCTCTTCGTGAGCCGCATGGGCACCATTGCCCATCGACCGCAAAGCTACGGAGTCACCCGCATACTCCTCGGTCTACAGAAGTTTTTTTCCGGAAGCGAGACATCAGCGTCCAGTCAGCCGAATTCGCACCACTTTTTTTGGCGGGCGCTGCGTAAATGCAACAATCCGCCTGGAAAAACTTGCGCTAATCGTCAGGCGTGACAGCTGCGGAATGTCCGGAAATGGTACCGCCTTCCCGGTTTGAACGGGAGACCTCTAGATCCACAATCTAGCGCTCTAACCAACTGAGCTAAGGCGGCACTGAGGGGGTCACATACGCCGTGCGCGCTGAGCGTTCAAGAGATTTTGCCCGCGTCATTGCAGTAACCGGCACCCTATTCCGCTGCGAGGGTGTATGCAAGCGACTCTGTGCCTGGTTTCTCGCGCGCACGATCACTCGACCTGAACACAAGAACGCCGTCTTCTAGATCGGCATGACGCAGGGCGAAAATGTCCTTCACATAGTTCTGGTGGAGGCGCCACGGCATCCGATCCCCCTGCTTCGGCAGCATCTCGTTCGCACGCTGCACGTAGCCGGATGAGAAATCCAGCCACGGCACGTCCCCAAGCGGCTCGGACGCGACGGGCCGCACCTCCGTGACGTGCTTGCGATCCATATGCTTCAACAGGCGAACAACGAAATCGGCTGTCAGGTCGGCCTTCAGCGTCCAGGACGCATTCGTATATCCGAACGTGGAAACGAGATTCGGGACGTTCTCGAACATGATCCCGCGATAGCCGTGCAGCTTGCCTGATTCGATCTTCTCGCCGTCGACTTCGAGCGCAATGTCGCCGAGGAAATTGAGCTTCAGCCCCGTCGCCGTGACAATCACATCAGCATCAAGCGATTCGCCCGATTTCAGCGTGATCCCATTTTCAGTGAACTGCTCAATATGGTCGGTGACCACAGAGGCCGATCCGTCTTTCAGCGCATTGAACAGGTCGCTGTCAGGGATGAGGCAGAGACGCTGATCCCAAGGATTGTAGCTCGGATTGAAATGCGTCGACACATCGACATTCGGGCCGAGCTCTTCCTGCGCCATCTTGCTGAGGCGTTCTTTCACCTTCTCCGGGCGTTTGCGCGCCATGTTGAAGAAGAACATCTGGAACAGGATGTTGCGCCAGCGCGTCAGCCCATAAGCCCACTTCGATGGAAGCATTTTACGCAGGCGATTCGCCATGGCATCTTCTGCGGGCCGGGACACGACATAGGTCGGTGAGCGCTGGAGCATGGTGACATGTTCAGCCGTTTTCGCCATTTCAGGCACCAGCGTCACCGCCGTTGCGCCAGATCCGATGACGACGACTTTCTTACCTGAATAATCAAGGTCTTCAGGCCATTCCTGCGGGTGGACGATATTGCCCTTGAAACTCTCTTCCTGCGGGAAGTGTGGCCTATGACCGCCCTCATAGGAGTAATAGCCGGTACAGGAATACAGGAACGAGCATGTATAACGACGCACATCGCCCGTCCGGGAATCAGTCGACTCGACGGACCAGAGCGACGTCTTCGAATCCCAGCTTGCGCGGGTGACTTTCTGATTGAAGTGAATGTGCTGGTCGATGCCGTTCTCTTCGGCCGTCTCACGCACGTAATTTAGGATGGAAGGACCATCCGCGATGGCCTTGCGCTCTTCCCACGGTTTGAAGATGTAGCCCAAAGTGTACATGTCACTGTCAGAGCGGATGCCGGGATAGCGGAAGAGGTCCCACGTTCCGCCAATCGCGCCGCGGCCTTCGAGGATCGCATAGGTCTTGTCAGGACTGCGCTCCTGAATGTGATAGGCCGCGCCAATGCCGGACAGGCCGGCACCTACGATGAGTACGTCAAAATGGTCCTGGGTCATGCAACCAGTGAACATGCAAAAGGCGCAGCTGTCTAGATGACGCACCCGTCATTTTAGAAGCTGCGCCCCTTGCGAGACGTAATGATCTGGCGCGCTGCCAGGACTATTCAGTTGTCTCAGGCCAGGCACCGATCGCCCGGTAGAGACCGATCACATTGAGGTTGCGCACCAGCTCCGCCTGGATCAGCTGCTGGCGGGCATTGTAATAGAGCTGCTGGGAATCAAGCACCGAGAGGTAATCGTCGACACCCACCTGGAACCGCTCCTGTGACAGGTCCAGCGTGACGGACGTGTCGTCAACCAGCCGTTCGAGGGCGCCGACCCGCTCATCAATCGTCCGGGCGACTGCCAGCACGTCAGCGGTATCGCGGAACGCAGACTGGATTGCCCTTTCATAAGTCGCCACCGCGATATCGCGTTGGGCCTGCGTGATTTCGAGATTGGACTGGCGCGCGCCTGCGTCGAAGATCGGCAGTGAAATGGATGGGCCAAAGCTCCAGCCGGACGTACCGTCAAAGAGGTCCGTCAGGTCATTCGACGCATAGCCCACCTGCCCTGTCAGCGAGATTGTCGGGAAGAAAGCGGCGCGTGCCGCACCGACATTCGCATTGGCAGCCATCAGCTGGCGTTCAGCCTGTTGCACGTCCGGCCGCTTGAGAAGAACCAGCGAGGACTGGCCGACGGGCAGCTCATTTGCAAGTGGCGCCGGATCGAGGCTGACAGCTTGATAGACGCCGGATGGAAGGTCCGTGCCCACAACCAGCCGTAGCGCATTGAGGTCCTGCTCGACCTGCGCGGCGAACTGGGCTGCTTGCGCGCGCGCCGTCTCGACACTCGCCGACGCACGGCGAACATCAAGCTCGGTCGCGACGCCCGCATCGAACAATTCCTGCGTCAGGCCGAGGGATTCCGACTGAACGTCGACCGTGTCTTCCGCCAGCGCGAGCAGCGCTTTGTCCGCCGCGAGCTGCATCCAGATTTCGCCCACGGTCGCCGCAATTGTGATCCGGGCCGCCCGCTCGCCTTCTTCCGAGGCGAGATAGGACTGGAGTGCAGCTTCGTTCAGGTTGGATACCCGTCCAAACAGGTCCAGCTCATAGGCCGTCACACCAAGGCTCGCTGATGCACTTTCACCGAACGCACCAGCGCCGCCGGCCGTGCCATTGTCGAACGTGTCGCCAGCCGTGGCTGAGCCGTTGGCCCGCACAGTTGGCAGGCGCTGGGCACGCGACACCCCATACTGGGCGCACGCAAGCTGGACGTTCGCCGCCGCGATACGAAGGTCGCGGTTTTCATCCAGTGCAAGCTCGACCAGTTCGCGGAGCTTCGGGGCTGTGAAAACATCCTGCCAGAGCAGCGGGTCTACCGCCTCGCCCGTTGCATCCGTCACCGGCAAGGCTGCCGGTATGGGCGCGTCGGGCCGCTCATAAGGTTCTTCGATCGTCATGCACCCCGAAAGCAGGAGCGCGGAGCTGGCCACGGCCAGCATTGCAGATTGTTTGATCATCATGCGGTCGCCTCCGAAGCTGGGACCTGTTTGAGAGGACGTCCTCCCGTCAGTTTCCTGACGACAACGTAGAACAATGGCGAGAAGAACAAGCCAAGGACGATGGCCGAGATCAGGCCGCCGACAACGGCCGTACCGACTGCCACACGTCCTGCTGCACCAGCACCAGTGCTGAGCGCAAGAGGCAGAACACCAAAGCCGAATGCAAAGCTCGTCATCATGATCGGGCGGAAACGCATGCGAACCGCCTCCTTGACCGCCTGGATCAGCTCCACGCCCTGACGCTCAAGGTCACGCGCAAACTCGACGATGAGGATTGCGTTCTTCGACGCAAGACCAACCGTCGTCAGCAGTGCGACCTGGAAGAAGATGTCATTGTCGAGCCCGCGGAAGTGGGCTGCTGCAACGGCACCGGCAACACCAAGAGGCGCGGTCAGCAGAACGGCAACCGGGACGACCCAGCTTTCGTAAAGTGCCGCAAGGCAGAGGAAGACGAACAGGAAGGAAAGCACGTACAGCATCATCTGCTGGTTACCGGCTTCACGTTCCTGCGCGCTGATACCGGCCCATTCCATCGTGTAATTCCCCGGAAGCTCCGCGACCAGCGCTTCCATCTTGTCCATCGCCACGCCCGAGCTGACGCCCGGAGCGGCCGCGCCCTGGATGTTGACGGCAGGAAGGCCGTTGAAACGCTGAAGCTGCGGCGAACCATAAGTCCAGTCCGTCGTGACGATCTCCTCGATCGGCGTCATGCCACCGTCGGAGTTGCGAACTCGCCAGTCGCCGAGATCTTCGGGTTGCATGCGGGAACTGGCTTCGCCCTGAACATAGACACGCTTGATGCGTCCACGATCGATGAAGTCATTCACGTAGGTGCCACCAAAGCCGACCGACAGGAGGTTGGTCACGTCAGACACCGAAATGCCGAGCGCCTGCGCCTTCTGGTAATCGATATCGACGCTGAACTGCGGGCCATCAGCCAGGCCGTTCGGGCGTACACCCGCCAGCTCACCATTCTGACCAGCCATGCCGAGCAACTGTCCCTGTGCGGCCATCAGCTGCTCATGGCCAGCACCACCTGCATCCTGAAGATACATGTCAAAACCCGCCGAGTTACCGAGTTCCGGCACTGGCGGCGGCACGATCGAGAACACCATGCCCTTCGTGTAGCCGGCGAAGCTGCCGGACACCGCATTGGCGATCTCACTTGCGCTCTGCCCCGGCTCGGTCCGCTCGGACCAGTCCTTTAGGGCGCCGAATGCAATACCATTGTTCTGTGCCTGACCGGCAAAGCTGAAGCCCGCCAGCGTGAACAGGCCCTCTAGGCTTTCACCATTATCGGCAACGAACCGCTCGCGCACCTCGTCCATGACGTCGGCGGTCCGCTCAAGACTGGCATCGGCCGGCAGCTGGACAAGCGAAATGACACGCCCCTGGTCTTCCTGCGGAAGGAAGGAGCTTGGCAGGCGCGTGAAGCCCATGCCCACGATCACAACGATGACGGCGAACACACCGACAAAGATCCAGCGTCGACGAACGATGCGGTCAACAATCGCCTCATAGCCATCGCGGACGCGGTCGAAGTTGCGATTGAAGAAACGCGCAGGCGACCCGAGCACGCCGGATGGTTCACCGAGGTTCCCACCCTTCAGGATGGTCGCACAGAGCGCGGGCGACAGCACGAGCGCAACCAGCACGGAGAAGGCCATTGCGGAAACGATCGTCACCGAGAACTGGCGGTAGATGAGGCCCGCAGACCCGGGGAAGAACGCCATCGGAACGAACACGGCCGAAAGGACGGTCGCAATACCAACAAGCGCGCCGGTGATCTGCTTCATGGACTTACGCGTCGCCTCACGCGGCGAAAGCTTGTCCTCCGCCATTACGCGTTCGACGTTCTCTACCACGACAATGGCGTCATCCACGAGCAAGCCAATGGCCAGGACCATGGCGAACATGGTCAGCGTGTTGATTGAGAAGCCAAGGGTCAGCAGCACCACCATCGTGCCCAGCAGCACAACCGGAACAGCCATCATCGGAATGAAAGATGCGCGGAAGCTTTGCAGGAAGACGAGAATGACCACGAAGACGAGAATGACGGCTTCGATGAGCGTCTTCTGGACTTCGTGAATGGAGGTTTCGATGAACGGCGTCGAGTCGACCGGGAAAGCGTATTCGAGGTCTTGCGGGAAGTTCTGCGCGAGTTCCTCGACCTTGTGCTTCACCGCCTCTGCCGTATCCAGCGCATTCGCGCCCGTCGCGAGCGACACGGCGAAACCAGACGCCGGCATGCCGTTGTATTTAGAGACGAAGGAATAGTCCTGTGCGCCCATCTCGATGCGGGCAACATCCTGCAGGCGGACAGAACCACCTTCCGGCGTTGTCTTGATCAGGAGCTGGCGAAACTCTTCCGGCGTGCTCAGCAGGGACTGGACGGTGATCGTCGCATTGATCTCCTGCCCTTCCAGCGCCGGCGTACCGCCGAGCGCACCGGCGGATACCTGCGTATTCTGCGCGCGGATTGCACCGATCACATCGGAGGCCACCATGTTGTACTGGAACAACTTGTCCGGATCGAGCCATACGCGCATGGAGTACTGTGAACCGAACAGCTGGACCTGACCGACGCCGTCCACACGGCTGACGGGATCGTACATGCTGCTGCGGATGTAGTCGCCAATATCCGTCTGGTCGAAGGTCTCGTTCGGGGAATAGACTGAGGTGATGAGCAGGAAGCTGGTGCTTGCCTTGTTCACCACCACACCCTGACGCTGCACCGGCTCCGGCAGGAGCGGCGTGGCCAGCGCGAGCTTGTTCTGCACCTGAACCTGGGCGATGTCAGGATCGGTTCCGGTTTCGAAAGTCAGCGTGATCTGGCTGGTGCCGGCGGAGCTGGACGTCGACGAGATGTAGTCCAGCCCGTCGAGGCCCGTCATCTGCTGCTCGATCACCTGCGTGACCGAGTCTTCAACCGCTTTTGCCGAGGCGCCTGGATAGGTAGCGCTGACGCTGATCGTGGTGGGTGCAATGTCCGGGTATTGAGCGATGGGAAGAACGCGCAGGGACATCACACCGGCCAGCATGATGACAATAGCGATCACCCAGGCGAACACCGGCCTGTCGATAAAGAAGTTTGCCATGTCGGTATTCCGTTATTCGGACGCTATGTCTGAATTGCCTGCAGCCATCGCCGTCATGTTCGACGGGTCAGCGTTGGTGACCTGCACTGGAGCGCCTGCCCGCAACATCTGGAAGCCGGACACGATCAGTTCCTGACCGGTTTCAAGTCCGCCAGTCACGATCCAGTCGGAGCCATCAGCCTGCTGGATGTCCAGCATCACCTGCTTGGCCGTGCCGTCATCGCCGACGATGAAGGCAAACGCTTCGCCGCGCGCATTGCGCTGAACAGCGCCCTGCGGAACACGGTAGACATCATCCAGCGTGCCGGCGGAGAACTCAGCCTTCAGGAACGTGCCGGGAAGGATGAGGCCATCCGGGTTTGGAACCTGGGCCCGCACGATCACCGTGCCAGCTGCTTCATCAACGCTGACTTCGGTAAATTCCAGCGTGCCGCGGATTGGATATTCGCTGCCATCCTCGAGACGGACCGTCACCGGAACGGCGGCGTTTTCGCCGCTCGTGCGGATCTTGCCTGCCGCCACATCCTGACGCCAGCGCAGAACCTCCGAGCTGGACGCCGTCATGTCGATATAGATCGGATCAAGCTGGAGGATGCGCGCCAGCATCGTGGCCTGGCTGGCCGTGACCAGCGCACCTTGCGTCACTGTCGAGCGGCCAATCTGGCCGTCGATGGGTGCCTTGATCGTGGTCCGGGCAAGATCGATCTGTGCACGATCAAGCGCTGCTTTCTGGATGCCGACCTCTGCCGCAGCCTGCTTTGCGGCCGCAACCGCCTCGTCATAGGACTGCTTACTGACAGCATTGATCTCGCTCAGCCGCTGGAAGCGGTTGGCCGTTTCCTGCGCGGTGGCCGCAGTTGCTTCCGCACGTGCAAGCGACGCACGGGCGCTTTCGAGCGCTGCGCGGTATTCAGAGCGGTCGATCTGGTAGAGCGCGTCGCCTTCCTTGACCTGTTGGCCTTCTGTGAAGAGTCGCTTTTCAATCAGGCCGGAAACCTGCGGACGGATTTCGGCTTCTGCAAAAGCAGTTGCACGTGCTGGCAGCGAGCGCGTGCTCGGCACGGAGACTGCATTCAGAGATACAGTCTCGACAGGCGTGGCCTGAGGTTGCATCTGCTGTTCAGCTGCGGCGTCGGGTGATTCACCCGAGCCGCAGGCCGAAAGTGCAAGTGCCCCTGGGAGGAGGGCCGCTACCGCGAGTTTGCGGTAACCCTGTGGGAGGGAGGAAAGCAGCGAGGCCATTTTTGGTCCTTCTTGGTCATGCCAGTCGTTATTTGTCTGTATCTGGCATGCGCTTGTAAAATTAGAATGAACGCTCTATCTATTGTTGCGCCGCACCAAGTCAAGTAGCCGGTGATGAAATTCGGAGGAAATTTGGGACAGGAAGACTGCACTGCATTGACGGGCGCCGAGAAACGGCGCGCCGCACGCATTGACCAGGTGCTGGATGCAGCCGCTGATTGCTTTGTAGAATACGGCTTTCACAGCGCAGGCATGGCAAAGATCGCCAAACGCGCTGGCATGAGCGTCGGTCACATTTATCACTATTTCGAGAGCAAGGAGGCAATCATCTCCGCGATCGTGGATCGCGAGTCCGCTCTTGCTGCCGAGCGCTTCAGTGAATTCGATGCGATTGACCCTGCTGAACTCGCCGAAGCCATGGCTGAGAAGGCAACTTCATCGCTGATGGACAAGAGCGAACTGATGCAATCAGTGCTCAATCTGGAAATGCTTGCCGAGGGGCAGAGAAACCCCGCCATCGCTGAAATCATCCAGAAGCACGACCAATATATCCGCGAATGGCTTTACCACCTCATCGGTGACAAGCTCGGCCTTCAGGATCCTGAAGCCCGGACTGACATGCTCATGGTTCTGTTCTCCGGGATTGGCGCCCGCGTCCTCCGCCACCCGGAAATCGACCGTGAGAATCTCGCTCCGGTCATGCGCGAAACCATATTGCGCATCCTGAAACCCGGCCCTGTTTGCAACAAGTGAACCATTCGGGCGCTTGAGCGCTTCCATTGAAAGGTCCAACTTTCCAATGGAGTAGAATAGTGACGGCTTCCCGCAATGACCCGCTCGAGAATGTGCTCGAACGGACAATCAACGAAATCGATGAGGACGAGATCACATTTGGCGATGTGCTCGATCTTTTCGGAGACCGCTCATTCGGTCCGATCATCGCGTTTCTGGGTTTGCTGGTCGTCCTTCCCCCGCTCGGGGCAATTCCTGGCCTGCCCGCCATTATCGGACTGGTCATCATACTCTTCTCAGCGCAGATCATTTTCGGTGCCAACCACATCTGGGTGCCGGGATTCATCAAGAAGCGCTCCATTTCAAAAGAGAAACTCAAAGAGGCGGACAAGAAGGCCAAACCCTGGCTGAAACGCATCGACAAACTGATCTCGGAACGGCTGGAGGTCCTGACCGGGCGCGCATCGGTTGTTGTCGCCTCGGTAGTAGTGAGCCTGCTCGCACTCTTGATGATCCCGCTGGAGCTGGTCCCGTTCGCCGTCGCCGCCCCTGGTGTCGCGGTCGTCCTGTTCGGC
>JAYZBJ010000205.1:0-8285 GCA_036338795.1 Pseudomonadota bacterium
CGTTATTGTACGTCGTCCTTTTTTAAGGCTCGTCCACGTCAAGCACGTAACGATATAATATTTCATTGACTCAAATTTGAAATGAACTAGAGGCTCACCGTTCAGGCTGTCACCTGTAGCGTTTGTTGCTAGTTCGCTCAGTAGAAAACCGAGCTGCAGCGATATCTGACGCATTGGTGACGGTCATCGCGTGCGTGCGTGTGGGAGGCAAACTCAGCAACGAGACCAGCCAAACAAAAGGTTGGCCTTCAGCCAACGACGCATTCGCATAGCCTCAAAATATTATGAAATAACATAGCAAAAGTAGCAGCCGATATGTCTCATTCTGTAAATCGTTTGTCAGGTTCAGCAGCGGTCATCGCATTGATGGTCGCGGCGCCCGTTTCAGCTCAAGAGGCCGAGCGGGAGCTTGATACTGTCGTTGTAACGGCGACCGCGGGCGAACAGTCGTTGCTAACTGCTCCGGCGAGCATTTCTGTTGTCGATCAGGAAGAGCTTCAATTGCGCGCTGCAACAGATCTGACTGACGCCCTTGCAGGCGAGCCGGGCGTTCAGATCACCGGGATTGGCATGACGCGTCGGGGTATCAGCCTACGGGGCATGCCTGAGGAGTACACGCTTTACCTGCTTGATGGTCGCCGGGTGAGTGCGACCAACGGAGTGATTGCGCACTCCGATCTTGAGCTTGGCTGGTTGCCCGCAGCTGCGGTTGAGCAGATTGAAGTTGTCCGCGGACCGATGTCTTCGCTTTACGGGTCCGACGCGCTTGGTGGCGTCGTGAATGTCATTTCGAGGTCGCCAACCGACACCTTCATGGGGGAGTTCAAACTCGGCGGCTCCGTACCAGAGTCGGGCGAGGGCGGTGAAAGCGTCAACGGGAGCGTATTCCTGTCGGTGCCTCTCATTGAGGGCAAGCTCGGTGCAACGATTGTAGGTGACCTGTTCGAGCGCAATGACCTTCCTAACCAGCAAGACCCGGCCGTATCTGACGTCGAAGGGCGTGAGACCGCGACCGGCCGACTTGGATTCGTATGGACCCCGGATAGTAATCAAAGAGTAGACCTGATCTACACCAGAAGCGACGATGAGCGCTGGCGCGATACCCGTGCCGCGGGCAGAACACCAGTAGACTATGAGTATCGCGATGAAGGTGTTCGCGAGCAGATCGTTCTCGGTCACAAGGGCGACTGGTCATGGGGGCGTACCCAGGTTGACCTTTATCAAAGCTCCGCCCGTCGCGAGAACTTCCGAACCAACGGTCAAACGCCTACACGAGACCAGGGGCTGGAAGACACGGTCCTGAGCGCACTCACTGCGCTAGACCTGTCGAAATCGAATACGCTCACAATTGGCGGGGAAATCAGACGTGAGGAACTGGAAGATGAAGTTGCGTCGCCAGATGGAACTTCCGAAGCAGAGCATGGTGCGCTGTTTGTTCAGGACGAAATCTCACTCACGGACAATTTCGAACTGGTCGCCGGATTGCGCGGGGATCATCACGAAGCATACGGATGGGAAGCTAGCCCGAGGCTGTATGGTGTGTTTCGTCCATCGGGTAATTTAGTGATCAAGGGCGGCTATGGCGAAGGATTCAAGTCGCCAAGCTTGACCGACCTGTCAGAGGATTACGCAGTGTTGGCTGCGGGCGGCAGGTTCTGGGTGTTCGGAAACCCAGACCTCAAACCCGAGACGACAAAGACCTTCGAAATGGGCGTCGATTATGTTGCCGATAAGTGGACTGTGCACGTAGGGGCGTTCCACAACCAGCTCGAAAACCTGATCCAGACCCAGTGCGTTTCTGATTGCGGCGTCCGCGGCGCTGAAGTGCGCTACTATGCGAACCTTGATGAAGCCGAAATCAATGGCCTCGAACTATCGGGTGCGTTGGACCTGCCCGCCAATGTCGGGCTGAGCGCAAACTACACCTATCTGGATACAGAAGACAAAGCGACTGGAGAGCGGATCGCCGAGCGCCCGGAGCATCAGGCCAACGGGGCCGTTTCCTGGTCTCCGCGAGATGGCGCCGAAATCCGCTTGCGGGTTGAGTACACTGGTGAACAGCTGGATGCGCCGGGAGTCACCATTCCTGATTACACGCTCCTCCATGTTGATGCTGTGTGGCCGATTACACCGAAGGTGCGCCTGAATGCCGGGATCGACAATCTGACTGACGAACGCTTGGCAGACAGGTCAGACTTGTACACGTTTGCCGAGCCCGGTCGCGTTTACCGGCTCTCGCTTGCTTACGCATTTTAGCGACGGAGCGCGGCATGCTCTCACGGCTTTTATTGATACTCTTGTTCGCTATCGCACTTCCTTCCAGTCAAGCGATCGCGGATCCAAAGTCCGATCCCGACGCCCGGATCCATATCGTCGCTAGCGACTTCGTGCTTTCGTCAAAACTGAACAAGATCGCTGAATGGGGAGATCAGGCGAATGTTGCGGTAACATTCAACTATCTTGAGCAAGAGGCTCCTGAAGACTGGAGTGCCATTGATCTTGTGATTATTGATGCGCCGCTCCGCGGAAACGCGGTACATCTGGTGGAGCAGGTAATCGGACGTCTGGAAGCTGCAGCCGTGCCATGGATGTCTATGGAGTCCGGGGGGCGGCCGGCCCTATCTGGTGGTATGGAGCCCGAGACCTTTACGGCGCTGAATGCATACTACGAGGCCGGTGGGGAACAGAATTTTCGGTCACTGTTGGCTTTTGTCTCGGTGAAGGCGCAAGGGGGCGATCTGGACAGTGTTGCGGCGCCGGTTCCGATGCCTTCGACAGGCATTTATCATCCCGATGCACAGCAGTTCTTCGAAAATATGGAGGCGTATGAGGACTGGGGCCGTCAACGATGGCCCCAAGATGCTCCTCGGTTTGCGGTAATTATCTCATCGACCTACATCTCCGCAGTCCAGACGCGTGTGCTCGACGCGATTGTTGAGCGTGCTGAAGCTGCGGGCGTCATGCCAGTACTATTCTGGTTTGATGGCGCGGATGACGACGGCATTACTTCGATGGTTGGAGGGGCTGAGCTGGATCTCATTGCCAACTTCACGCACATGCAGAATGGAGCGCAGCGGAAGTCAGAGCTGGAAATGTTAGACGTTCCAGCAATTCTGCTGATGGGAACTCGATCGAATACACCGGATGAATGGCGCGAAGCGCAGCAGGGTATCGAACCTTCCATGGCCGCAGTCTTGATGGCTACGCCGGAGGCGTGGGGGATGGGCGATCCGATTGTCGTTTCGGGCATCAAGAATGGTGAGCCGGTTCCTATCCCTGAACAGATCGAACTTTTGATCGGCAAAGTTCAAACGACGGCAGATCTGCGCCGGCGTCATGTCGGCGACCGAAAGCTCTCCATGTTTTTCTGGAACGTTCCTCAGGGCGAACGGAACATGTCCGCATCGAATCTGAACGTTCCTGCAAGCGTCGAACAGATCACTGCTGCTTTGCAAAAGGCCGGCTATCGCGTCCCTAAGCTGGCGGAAGCTGAGATACTGGAAACGGGCCAAGCCATGCTCGGTGGCTACTATCACCCGGATCGGCTGGACCGACTTCTCGATGAAGGGCTTGCCGTCACTATTCCTGTCGAGACGTATTCGACTTGGCTCAATTCGTTGCCAGCTGAGATCAGTCGTTCGGTTATTGCAAAATGGGGAGCCCCTGCATCCCACTGGGCTGTGCGAACCATTCGCGGCGAGCACGTGTTTGTAATTCCAGCGGTCGAATATGGGAACTTGCTCTTCCTGCCGCAGCCGCCACGCGCAGACGCGGTCGGAGAAGCCTACCATGATGTCGGTGTGCCGCCAGGTCACCTGTTCCTGGCAACGTACCTGATGGTGCGGGATGAGTTTGATGCCAATGCGATCATTCATCTTGGTACGCACGGTACGCAAGAATGGACACCGGGTAAGGATCGAGGATTGTGGTCCTACGATTTTCCTATTCTGACTCTGGGTAACGTGCCGGTCTTCTACCCCTATATTCAAGATAACGTATCAGAAGCCATGCAAGCAAAGCGCCGTGGGCGCGCGGTTACAATTAGCCATCAGACCCCACCGTTCGCGCCCTCTGGATTTTACGACGAACTGAGAGACGTCCATTCCTTGCTTCATGAGCGTGAGCTGCTTGAGGAGGGCGCGGTACGTGATGAGACCGACAGTCGCCTGATCGACGCTGTCATTCGTGCTAATATGCACCACGACCTTCAATGGGCGGAAGAGACTGTGCGAGACGACTTCGCCGAATTCCTTCCTGTCCTCCATGATCACATGCATGACCTCGCACAAACTGCAACGCCGCTTGGGTTGCACACGTTCGGGGTGCCTGCGTCTGCCGACCAACGGCTGATGACGATTATGCAGCAGCTCGGCGCCCCTTTTTACGACCTTCTCGGCGCTGATAAGGAGGAGATGTTCGCGGTCGAAACCGAAGAACTGGTTGAAAGCGAACCACACCAGTTTCTGGTGAAGTATCTGCGGGACGGAGAAGACCCTTCGGACCTGTCTCCCGCCCTGCAAGAGCAAATCGAGGTTGCACGGTCAAACGAACGTCATTTGGCAGATACGCAGGAAGTTGAAGCCTTGCTTCACGCACTGGATGGCGGGTTTACGAAAGCTGGTTCGGGAGGTGACCCGATACGAAACCCGAAAACGTCTAGCGGACGCAATCTGTTCGCCTTCGAACCTGACAAGATACCGACCCAGTCAGCCTACAAGGCTGGGGAGGATGCCTTTGAGGGCTTGGTCGAAGCCTATCGAACCGATCATGACGGACGATTGCCCGACAAGCTCGCATTTTCTCTCTTTTCTTCGGATGCGATCAGAACCCTGGGCATTACAGAAGCTCAGATCATGCACGCCCTTGGCGTCCGCCCGGTTTGGGGGCGGGGTGGCAGGATTGCCCGTCTTGAGATCATTTCCGCAGCAGAGCTAGGCCGGCCTCGTGTTGACGTCGTGATCCAGGCGACCAGTGTCTATCGCGACCAATTTGATGGACTGATGCGCATGTATGCGGAGGCCATTGATCAGCTGTCTGGAATGGATGAAGCCGGCAACGCTATATTCGTTGGAAGCTCCAGGACACGAGATTCCTTGCTCGCTGCCGGCGTGGATGGCGAAACGGCCGATCGACTAGCGTCGATACGCATATTTTCAAACGCGCCCGGAGACTACGGTTCTGGCGTCCCCGATGCGGCATTGGACTCAACGAACTGGGAAGATGACGCCGTTATCGCGAATACCTACTTGGAGAGTCAGTCCTTCGCTTTTGGCGTTTCGGATTGGGGAATGCCGGTCGCAACATTGGAGTTGTTCGAGAAGCAGCTTCAGGGTGTCGATGCAGCGATCCTGGCTCGCTCATCGAATGTTCATGGCGTTCTATCGACTGACCACCCGTTCGAATATCTCGGTGGACTTTCGGCGGCCGTTCGCGCGGTAAATGGAAAGAGCCCAACTCTTTACGTCTCAGACCTGCGCCGGTCTGAACCTCGAATGGTGCAGGCCAACAAATTTCTCTCAGACGAGCTGCGCGTAAGATACCAGAACCCGCAATGGATTTCGTCCATGATGGACGAGGGGTACGCGGGCACTGTCGAGATGCTGAAAGTGACCAATAACCTGTTCGGCTGGCAGGTGAGCGACGACAGCATGGTTCGCGATGATCAGTGGCAGGCCATGCATGATACGTATGTCATGGATGCGCGGGCGCTTGGGTTGAATGAGTGGTTTGAAACGCACAACCCAACGGCACAGGCTCAGATCATTGAAAGAATGAGCGAAGCCATCCGCAAAGGCTATTGGCAGGCAAGTGACCAGACCCAGCGCGAGCTGGCGCGGCGTTGGCTCGAGTTAACGGAGCAAGCGGGGGCAGATTCAGGCGAGCCAACGACGACCGACTTTCTCGAACGAATGGCAACAGGGTTTGGCCTGGACGTGCCCGAGCCGGGTTCGGCTGCGCCAGCCTCCGATTCAGCGCCCACTTCGGTGCAGGGGCAGGTCATGAACGAGGTCGCTTCAACCGCTCCAGCAAGACCCGATTGGATGCGGTTATCAGCATTCGCAATGCTTGTGTCGCTGGTTCTGGCAGGTGCTGGCCTGCAACTGCGATCTACCCGCAAGCTCGCTACATAACAGGTACTCGATATGATTTTTCAGATGGAGACGCTCCTCTACGAGGTCTCGGCAATTTTTCTCATTCCGGCGCTATTGGCTATTATCGCATCACTTGCCTATGCGCTTCTGACCTTAGGTCGTTTTCTTGTGGAGTGCGGTCAGCGTTACTCAGGCCGTAAGAGGAGCGGGCTGACGCAATACTATCAAATCACCAAAGCTCACAGCGATGACCTGGAGCTCTGGATCATGAAGCGCTTGGAGCCGTTGCGCCTCGTAGCTCGGGTTGCCCCTCTGCTCGGACTGGTGGCGACGCTTATCCCGATGGGTCCTGCTTTGCTCGCGCTGACTGCTGGCGAGGCAGCAGACGTCGCAACTAATCTTGTCGTCGCATTTTCGGGCGTCACATTGGCGCTGATCGCAGCAAGTCTCGCATTCTTCATCCTGAACATTCGTCGACGCTGGCTTCTGGAAGAGCTGCGAGAAATCGAGACCGGGCGGGAGCTCCTGACATGAGATTTCTGGAGGAAGACGAGGATGACCCGATCCTGTCAGTTGTGAATCTGGTTGACCTGTTCGTCGTGATCATTGGCATCCTGATGATCATGATTGTTCAAAATCCGCTCAACCCGTTTCAGAACGACAATGTAATCGTGGTCGAAAATCCAGGCGAAGCCGATATGCGGATGACGATCAAACAGGGTGAAGAACTCACCAGCTATGAAAGCAATGGCGAGATTGGAGAGGGGGAGGGCATCAAGGCTGGTATCGCTTATCGCCTACCTGACGGACGAATGATCTACGTCCCGGAAGGCGCCCAGTCGACGGATTAGCGGTCTTCAGGGTTTGGTTCTGGAGCGATGCTTAGGTCAAACAGTGACGCTTCTCTAATCAAGATCTCGATCGCTCTCTGCTTGAAATGGTTAGGACCCACATCTCAATTCGTAATTATATAAACCGAAGCTGCCGCATCAACTGCCGAGAGAGTTTCCAATCAAAGCGCGATCCCGCCGTCACTCAGTGGCGCCGGCTTCTGGCACGATAAGGCTCGGTGCGCTCAGTAATGTTGGAGACAGGTTCGCGGCGGGCTGTCAGGCGAGCCCGACTGCTCTTATTGACGAATATTATTATAAACGCTAGCGGTAGCGGATGCGTGTTTCTATTCGCCTCCGAGTGATGGTTTTGTGCTTGGCCCTGAGTGCAGGCTGTTCGCAAATTGACGACCGAAGTTCGCCAGATTCCGTGCGCGACACACCAGGTCCAATTGGAGCCGAATTCTCAAAGCCGTCGATGGACGCGCCGCAACTTGCGTATTGGGGAGACTTTCCTGTTGGTGTCAGGCAGCTGGAGTTTGTCGACGCGAACCGGCCTGATTACCTGGATATCGATCCGGAAACGGGTGCGCCGGTGAACAAGGACAGGCTGATCGATGCCTTGATCTGGTACCCTGCAATCGAGGACGATCAGCGCGCAAGCGACGCCGTGTACACGCGAAGGTTTGTTCAGGATCCGGCATGGCCGATGCCGGACTTTCCAACTGAATGGCAAACCAGCGGCGCGGCCATCACAGATGCGCAGCCGATTGCCGGCACCAAGTTTCCTGTGGTGTTGCTGATCCATGGTTGGGGAGGCAACGAGGTGTCGCTGGCTTATCTTGGCGAAAATCTCGCCTCCAAAGGCTATATCGCGATTTCCCCGGACCTCAGGGATGTCGAGCCAGATGACCCTCAAGTGTTCGAGCTGCTGTTTCCGCGAGCGATGCTCAATCGCGCGCAGGATATCCGGTTCATCGCAGATGAAATCGAAGCCAAGGCTGACGAACCTGATGCGCTGTTGGGCGCCATAGCCAACCCCGATTCATTCGCCATCATCGCCAATTCCCTAGGGGGGCTCGGGGCCGTGCGTGTGGCCGGAGCGGGGTATCAGGCTGCTAGCCCCGGCGCGGGCTGGGTGCCCGGCAATCTGCTGGGAGATCAGACGGAAGGTGCTGAGAACAGCTCTGAATTTCTGCTGCCGGAGCTCGACGCGCTCGTACTCATTGCGCCTTGGGGCGCACAGGACGGGGTATCCCTGTTCTCGGACGAAGCGCTTTCCCGGGTCGATGTCCCGCTCATGGTGATTGCCGGCGACCAGGATTCGATCGCAGGCTATGAGACCGGTCCCCGACGGATTTAT
>JAYZBJ010000206.1:0-4899 GCA_036338795.1 Pseudomonadota bacterium
CTCCTGGCGATGTCTGTCGCTGCGCAGTCCATGGATGAACTCGAATCGCGTCTCTCCGACCATCCAAGTCTCGCCGCGCTCACTTATCAGGCGGACGCCAACCGGGAACGCGGTCAAGCCGCCACGGCATTGCCCGACCCAGTGGTATCGGTCGGGATCAATAACTTTCCGATCTTCGACCCCTCATTTTCGGACTTCCTGCCCACCAATAAGGCTATTGGCGTGCGCCAGGAATTTCCAAACCGGGCCGGCCGCGAAGCGCGTGCGGGAGAAGCGCGCAGCCTTGCAGCGCAGACAGATCTTGTCCGATCAGCGCAGCTCTCAGCCTTGCGCGGCGAACTCATCTCGCTGCTTCATGAAAAAGCCCGTATCGAAAAGCAGCGCGCGCTGGCCGAGCTCCGCAATGCTAAATATGACGAACTGACCCAGGTGGTAGAAACCGAAATCGATGCAGGACGGCCAGCGGTATTCAGGCTTGCTGAAATTGAATCAGAGCGCACGAGCGTCTCCCGCATTCTGGTCGATCTTGATCGCGAGACCGCACAAATTGACGCCCGCCTGATTGATCTTGTCGGCCTGGTGCCAGTCACGCCCGCGCCGCCGGTAATCCCATCGGACTGGACAGGTGAAGCCATGGACTTTCATGCGGTACGTGTCGCGCAAGCCAGTATCCGTGTCGCAGACCAGTCAGTTGATGGAGCTGAAGCGGCATGGCGACCAAACTGGGGCGCACAGCTGACTTATCAACAACGCGAGTCCGGCGTGAATTTCGCTGGCGATGACTGGGTCTCCGGCATGGTCACCTTCAGTGTCCCCCTTTGGGCAGAGCGCAGTCAGGCGCCAAGTCTTCGCGCCGCAAAAGCAGATCGCGCGAGCGCCGAAATGCGCTATCAGGCATCTGCGCGCACATCGGCTGCTCGCTTTGCGAGTGAGGCAGCCGCCTGGCGCGCTGCACAGGATAATATCGCGGTTCTCGAGCGCAATATCGCCGCCGTTGAAGACGAAATTGCCGCGCAACTGACCACTTATGAATCCGGTGTCGGTGACTACGCGCCGATTATCGACGGCGAAATCGCCATCCTCAAACTGCGTTCTGACATCGCCACTGAGGCGGCCCGCATGGCCGCCGCGATTGCCCGTATGAACGCGCTCTTGGTGCAATCATGAAACAGTCTCTCTTTCTTTTGGCGGCCTCAGCCGCCCTTTTGACGGCCTGCGGCGAACCTGCCGCCGTCGGTTCAAGCTCAGGCGCTTTGACGGCATCGTCAGCGTCATCAGCTGAAACGGCCCAATACACCTACCCGATGCATCCGCATTACATCTCGACCGACCCGGATGGTTCCTGCCCGATCTGCGGCATGGACCTGGTCCCGGTGAGCGTAAACGCAAGCGCAACGCCTGGTGATGGCGCGATCGCGGTGGCACCAGAAATGATCCAGACCATGGGCATCAGGACCGCGCCCGTCAGCGTCACCAATTTTGGGCGGTCATTGCGCGCCTTTGGCACCGTTGAAACAAATGAACGGTTGGAAAATGTCAGCGTCTCACGGCTTGAAGGCTGGATCGATGACTTGCGCGTCCGGGCCGAGGGCGACACCGTTCGCCCCGGCGCGTTGTTGTACCGCGTCTACAGCCCGGACCTCATCGCTGCGCAGAAAGACTATCTCGCCTCGCTCACGATCGGCAATGAGAACCGTGTCGCAGCGGTTCGCCAACGGCTTCGCTCGGTCGGCATGCAGAATACGGCGATAGAGCGCCTGACTGAGACGCGCACCATAATAGAGCGTGTTCCTGTATATGCGGAATCAGGCGGAACGGTTGCTGAGCTTCAGGTTAGCGAAGGCGACTATATCAAACCTGGCACGCCGATTCTGCGCCTGCAATCATATGCCGGCGTCTGGATCATCGCCCGCGTACCTGAACAGGACCTGGCGCTGATCGATACCGGGCTTGCTGTCCGTCTTGAGTTTCCGAGCGCCCCAGGCGCGCCAGCGGAGGGCCGGATCAATTACATCTACCCCACGATCGATCCGCGAACGCGAACCGGCGAAGTGCGGATTGAAGTCGACAATGCGGCCGGATATCTGCGTCCAGGGGCCTATGCTGACATCTCGTTGGATCTTGGCGGTGAAGCGCGCCTTTCTGTCCCAACCGAAGCCATTCTTCGAGACAGCCGCGGCGCGCACGTGATTGTTGCTCTCGGGCAAGGCCGGTTTGCCGGGCGCGGCGTCCAGACTGGTATCGCTGCTAATGGCCGAACAGAAATCATTGCCGGTTTGGAGTCTGGCGATCTGGTTGTTGCGAGCGGTCAGTTCATGCTCGATAGTGAGGTGAACCTGCGCGAAGGCTTTTCAAAGCTTCAGGTGCCAGTGGCGACTGCAGCCGGGCCTGACACGCCGCTAGCCCAGCTTCCTGTTGACGCCAGCACGCTCGCCGAGATCGACCATTTCACGGACATGGCGCTCTATTTCCACGAGGCGCTGACGGACGGCTATAAGATCGACCCCTATTTCCTCGACCCGGCCTTAGGTCTCGGTGAGACCTTGCGCACACGGTTTGCGAACACAAAGCTGGTCCCCATCCTTGAACGTGCCGAAATCGCGCTGCGCGCGGCAAAAGACGCCCGTGAAGGTGATGCCCTGAAAGCCGAACTTGAACGGCTCATGGAAGCGCTTGAACCGTGGTTGCTGGAGGGCGCGCCAATTCGTTATCGTGATGCAGGTCTAACACTTTTCCAAGAAACAGACACAGACCGTCTCTGGCTTCAGGAGGGCTCAGCACCGAACAATCCTTATGGCGATAACGCAGCCATACCCGTGTCCTGGCCCGATCCTATGGCGGGCATGGAAATCGACACCAGGGAGCGTCCTTCGACCGATCCCCATGCAGGGCATCGCTAGGAAACCGTCATGTCAGATCACTCTCCCCATACGCCTGACGATCTTGCCGGACGCGACCCATCCAAGTCCTGGGTCGCCGGTCTGATCTCATGGTCAATAACCAACCAGCTGATTGTCCTTGTGCTCTGCGCAGCGCTCGCAGTGTCAGGTTGGATGGCCGTTCAGAACACGCCGCTGGATGCGGTGCCCGATCTTACGGACACGCAGGTCATCATCCGCACAGATTTTCCGGGCCAGAGCCCTCAAATCGTCGAAGACCTCGTTACGTATCCACTCTCGACCAATCTTCTTGGCTTGCCAAAAACCAAGGACGTGCGTGGCTCGTCTATGTTTGGTACCAGCTTTGTTTATGTCATTTTCGAAGATGATGTAGATCTGTATTGGGCCCGATCACGGGTCCTTGAAGCGCTCTCGCGCCTTGGAAATACTCTGCCGGATGGCGCGGTCCCGCAGCTCGGTCCTGATGCGACTGGCGTCGGCTGGGTTTACCAGTACGCACTGGTCGACAAAACCGGTGGAACTGACCTGGCTGAGCTGCGCTCCTTGCAGGATTGGTTCCTGAAGCTTGAACTTGCCGGCGTCGAGGGCGTCTCGGAAGTCGCCTCTGTAGGCGGCTTCGTTCGAGAGTATCAAGTCCTGATCGACCCGAACCTCTTACGCTCCTATGATATCCCGCTCCGGCGGGTATCTGAGGCCGTCAAGGCCGCATCCAGCGAAGTCGGCGGCCGTGTTCTCGAACAGAGCGAAAGCGAGTTTGTGATCCGCTCGTCAGGCTATGTCGACGATAAGGCCGATCTCGAACAGGTCGTTCTTTATGCTGCTGACGGTTCGCCGGTCCTGTTGTCGGCCGTTGCGCGGATCATTGAGGGGCCCGCACTTCGCCGAGGCGTCGTTGAGTTGAATGGCGAGGGCGAAACGGTTGCCGGGATCGTCATCATGCGCGACGGCGAGAACGCACTGACGGTTATTCAACGTGTCAAAGCCAAACTTGCAGACCTTCAGCGTGGCCTGCCCGACGGGGTTGAGATTGTCACTGTCTATGACCGTGCGCCGCTCATCGAAGGCGCGGTGAAATACCTCGAAGAAAAACTGCTGGAAGAAGGTATCGCAGTGGCTTTGGTCATTCTGATTTTTCTCCTGCATGTGCGCTCGTCGCTCGTCGCGATCATCACGCTACCACTCGGTGTTCTGGGGGCGTTTCTGATCATGTCGTTCCAAGGAGTGACGGCAAATATTATGAGCCTGGGCGGTATCGCCATTGCGATCGGGGCGATGGTGGACGCCTCCATTGTGCTAGTTGAAAATGCGAGCCGCAAACTGTCGGAGATTGGCGATAAGCCAAGCGCGGCGGAGCGGCGACGCACCTTGATCGCAGCGGCTCAGGAAGTCGGCCCGGGCATCTTTTTCTCCCTGCTGATCATCACGGTCTCCTTTCTGCCGGTGTTTGCTTTGACCGGGGAAAGCTATCGTCTGTTCAGTCCGCTTGCCTTCACCAAAACCTATGCGATGGCCTTCGCGGCCATTCTCTCTGTCACGCTAGTGCCTGTGTTGATGCTGTATCTAATGCGGGGCAAGTTTCGACGTGAGGAAGCTAACCCGCTCAATGCATTTTTCATCTGGGCCTATAAGCCGGTCCTTCACGCCGCGCTTAGGTTCAAATGGGTGACCGTCGCTCTTTCCGTCCTGATGACGGCCAGCGTGATCGTTCCGTTGCAGCGCATTGGATCAGAATTCATGCCCGCCCTTTATGAAGGCGAACTGCTCTATATGCCAACCACGCTGCCCGGCGTTTCTTCGACCAAGATGCGCGAAGTTCTCGGTCAGACCAATCGGGTTATGATGACCGTGCCTGAGGTTGAACGCGTCTTTGGCAAGGCGGGCCGAGCAGACACCGCAACGGATCCTGCACCGCTGACCATGATCGAGACATGGATCAAGCTGAAACCGAAAAGCGAATGGCGACCTGGTATCACGGTCGATGACATTACCGCTGAGCTTG
>JAYZBJ010000207.1:0-8115 GCA_036338795.1 Pseudomonadota bacterium
GGCCGCATCTCCCGCGACGAACTGCGCGTGGTGACGAAGAAAGCGCCGGACGACAGTCAGCTTGATGACCTGCTGTTCGCCTGGCGCGTCGCCAAGCATGTGAAGTCCAATACGATTGTCTACGCCAAGGACCTCGCGACCGTCGGAATCGGCGCGGGGCAGATGAGCCGGATCGATTCTGCGCGCATCGCTGCCCGAAAGGCCGAAGATGCCGCAGACGCTGCGGGTTGGAGTGAGCCGCGCACCAAAGGTTGTGTTGCCGCATCCGATGCATTCTTCCCGTTCCCGGACGGCCTGCTCCAAGCGGCGTCAGCTGGCGCGACCGCTGTGATCCAGCCCGGCGGTTCGATCCGTGACGATGAAGTCATTGCCGCTGCCGACGAGGCCGGCATAGCGATGGTCTTCACCGGTATGCGGCACTTCCGGCACTAGCGATGGCAAACGTATCCTCCCCTTTCGACGCGCAGAACCAGCACTGGTTGAACGTGCGCGTCTATTACGAGGATACTGACTTCACGGGCATGGTGTATCACGCAAACTATCTTCGTTTTTTTGAGCGAGGTCGGTCGGAATTTCTGCGCGATGCCGGTGTTTCCCATCAGGACCTGTTGAGCCGTGAAGACCCGGCCGCTTTCACGCTGACCAAAGTGTATGTTGATTACCGGCGAGCCGCGCGGATCGATGACAGACTGGCCATTCGGTCACGCTATATCGGCGCCAAAGGGGCGCGTGTCATCTTCCAGCAGACCGCCCTGCGCGGCGACGAAATCATTGCTGAGGCGGACGTTACGGCCGTGATGATCCACGCCGATGGCCGGCCCCGGCGACCGATACCTGAAGTGGTGGCGCAGCTTGCAGACTTTGTCTTTCAGGCCTGAAGCGAACCCTTTTTACTGACAAAGCGTTAACCAGATCGCGGCATTGCTGCACCTGCTGTCATCCTTGGCAGCAGCGTCAATTTTCCGCCTGATTCTCATTGGATATGGGACGGGCTTGCCTGAACGGGCCCCAGTCGGCTGCGCGTCTGCCGTAGCGATCGATGCAGAGATACGGAAAGAGGATCCAAATGAATCTACTTGCGTTCGCGCAGCAAATGGGTGGCGGAGAGGCGCTTGAAGCGACTGCCACCGAGGGCGGCTTCTCGATGATTGGCCTCCTGCTGGAAGCAGATATCGTCGTCAAATTTGTCTTGCTGGTCCTTTTTGTCGCTAGCCTCTGGTCCTGGGCGGTGATCATCGAAAAACTGTTCACCGTGAGCAGCGCCCGCAAGAAAGCCAAACAGTTCGAAGATGCCTTCTGGACGGGCCGCGCCGATGATCTTGATGGCCGCCCGGGCGCTGGCAATAGCGATCCGGCGTCACGCCTGTTCGCGTCGATTTCTCGCGAGTGGAATGACGCACGGCGGATGGGACCGAGTGATGACCCGACCTTGCTGGTCAGCCGCGCAGAACGTTCGCTTCGCGCAGGCGTCGACCGGGAAGTTGGCCGGGTGAGCAAGGGGCTTGGCGTGCTGGCGACGATCGGCTCGTCGTCCCCGTTCATTGGCCTGTTCGGCACGGTCTGGGGCATCATGAACGCCTTCATCAATATCGCCGAAAAACAGGATACCAGTCTGACAAACGTGGCAGGTCCGATTGCGGAAGCGCTGTTCGCGACGGGGCTCGGCCTCATCGCAGCTATTCCAGCGGTCATCTTCTACAACAAGTTCACCGGTGACCTGAACCAGTTCGCCGACCGCCTCGACACATTCTCGCAGGACCTTCTGGTCCGTCTGTCGCGTCGCTCAACGGATTCGGGAGCGTAGGCATGGCTGGTGGATTTGCCATTGGCGGGGGCGCCGCAGATCGCCGGGGGCGTCGTGCGTTGGCCGCCGAGATCAACGTTACGCCGCTCGTCGACGTGATGCTCGTGCTGCTGATCGTTTTCATGATTACCGCGCCTCTTCTCACGACGGGCGTGGAAGTGTCGCTGCCGAAGGCGTCTGCTGAAAATCTGCAGGCTCCGAAAAGCCAGCCACTGTCGGTGTCGCTTAATTCTGCCGGCGAGATATTCATTCAGGATACGAAAGTCGGGCCGGATGAGCTTGTCTCGACGCTCTACGCCATTGCAGGCGAAGGCTACGAAGAACGCATCTACCTCCGTGCCGACGAAGGCGTGAATTACGGTGACGTGATGGGTGTGATGACCCGCATGCAGCGCGCTGGCTATCGCAACATCGCGCTCGTAACCGACCCGAAAGTGAACCAGTAGACCTATGATCCGCGGACTCCCCGCCTCACTTATCCTGCACGGCGTCGTCATCGGCGCTGGCTACCTCGCTTGGCCTTATGTCGGGACAAGCGTGGTCGAGGAGGAGTTTGTGATCGTACCGGTGGAGCTGGTGGATGTCGGCGAGATGACGAATGTCGCGCCGATCATCGAGCCCCCAGAAGAGGTCGAACCGGAGCCGGAAGAAGAACCTGAGCCGACCCCACCGGAACCGGAAGAAAGCGAAGACCCGGTCGAGGAAGAGCCGGACGAACGCGATATTCCCGAAGATGACATCGCGACTGCGTCGGAGCCTGCGCCTCCGGAGGAGGAAGCAGAAGAGGAATTGCCAGACCTGGATGCTGAACCGGAAGAAAAGCAGGAGCCTGAGGAAAAACCTGAGGAGCCGGAGCCCAAGCCCGAAGCGCCCAAACCACGCCAGGATCGCAATCCGCTGGATGATCTTCTGAATTCCGCTGATTCCACATTCGAAAGTGAGCGCCAGACAAAACGGGCCGCTCAGCCGCCGAAGCGTGAAGAGCAGAAGTTGCTGAAAGATACCCCGCCAGCGCAGGAACCGCGTCGCGGGGCAGGTGACAGGACTGCAAACACCGTCCGGATCGAGCAACTGCTCTATAACCAGATATACCCTTGCTGGGATGGCGTTGCCGACCAGCCAGACCCTTCGCGGTTGAACGTCAGTATGCGCGCTGAATTCGATGCTGAAGGCAATCTGACGGATGTTGAGCTTGTGCGCCCTTCACGGTCACCAATTGGCGATCGTCCGATGGCGTTGGCAATCGAACGGGCGCTGCGCGCCGTGCGCAAGTGCCAGCCCTATCGACTGCCGCGCGATGATTATGATCTCTGGAAAACTGCGAACATCAATCTTGGTCCGGCGTTTACGGACGACTAAACAGGAACAGGCGAGGAGCCATTCGATGCTGAACAAAATCGCTGCCAGCTTGCTGATCGGGCTAGCCATGCTTATCCCGTCAGCTTTCGCGCAGGTCACCGTCAATATTTCCGAAGGTGTCCTGAAACCGACGCCCATCGCGGTGCCGACTTTCACCGCGTCGAACGGAGCAGACGAAGAACTCGCCGCCGAGATAACAAAGGTGGTCCAGAACGATCTGGTTTCCACGGGCCTGTTCACGATCACCCCCGAAAGCGCCCATATCCAGCGCGACCTGTCGATCGATAACCAACCGCGCTTCGCTGACTGGAAGATTATCCAGACCGACGCGCTTGTCGTTGGCCAGGTCGATATGGTTACGGTTGAAGGCGTTCAGTTCATACGTGCATCTGTCCGCCTGTGGGACGTGTATGGCGAGGAAGTCATGCGCCTCGAAGGGCAGGCAGGTCGCCGCTTTACCGCGAAACCTGAAGATTGGCGCCGTATCGCGCACAAGATCGCTGATACGATCTATTCGCGCCTCACCGGTGAAGATCCGTACTTCGATACTCGTATTGTCTACATTGCGGAGACCGGTCCCAAGGATGCCCGGGTCAAGCGCCTTGCCATCATGGATTCCGATGGTGCGAACGTGAAATACCTCACGTCCGGCACGTTCACGGTCCTGACGCCGCGCTTTTCGCCGTCGAATCAGCAGATCACTTACATGTCGTATGAGAACAACGAACCGCGCGTCTACCTCTTCGATATCGAGAACGGCCGTCAGGAAGTTCTCGGCGACTTCAAGAACATGACGTTCGCGCCGCGCTTCACCCGCGACGGGCAGTCAGTTCTCCTGACCCAGGCGACGAATGGTAATTCTGATATCTATATCCGTGACCTCGTCACCCAGCGTACGCGGCGCCTGACAGACCATCCGGCCATTGATACGTCGCCATCCATGTCGCCCGATGGCCAGCAGGTCGTCTTCAACTCCGACCGTGGTGGTAGCCCGCAGCTCTACATCATGAACGTCGATGGCTCGCCGCTGACCTGCCCGTCCGGCGGTCGTGACACGGCTTGTCGCCTGACCTTCGGTTCCGGTCGTTACTCAACGCCTGTATGGAGCCCGCGCGGGGACCTCATTGCCTTCACGAAGCAGTCGAGAGGCCGTTTCCACATTGGCGTTATTGGGATTGATGGCAAAGGCGAGCGTGTGCTCACTGAAGCCTATCTCGATGAGGGGCCCGAATGGTCGCCGAACGGACGTGTCATCACATTCTTCCGCGAGCCAGCACCGGGCGCCGGTCCAAAGCTCTGGTCTGTCGACCTGACGGGTCGCAATTTGCGTCAAATTCCGACGCCGACGGATGCATCTGACCCCGCGTGGTCACCGCTGCTCAATTAAGGCTTGCGGTAAGCGTCTGATAGTGTTGAAAATGTCACTCAAATCTGCATTGACAGCAGGCGGCTTCGACAGCCACGAAGTTGACAAAATCGGCGGCTAAATGCGCTCGCTGAACGACCATAGCAAGGAGTTATCAATGCGTCGTATTGCACTTACCTCGTCCGCAATTGCGCTTTTTATCGGCGCAGCTGCATGCTCTTCCACGCCTGAGCCGGAACCGGCAGAGCCGCAAGCTCCGGTTGTCGAAGACACCGGCCCGAAAGAGCCGATTCGTGAATCCGAAATCGAAGAGCCGAAGCGCGTCGTTGACGCTGGCCCGGCTGCCGGTTCGATCCAGGATTTCACCGTGAACGTTGGTGACCGCGTTTACTTCAACCTCGATCAGGCAAGCCTTGATCCGGACGATCAGGAAATCCTGCAGCGCCAGGCGGCTTGGCTGCAGTCCTACCCGAACGTTCGCATCCTCGTCGCTGGTAACTGCGATGAGCGCGGCACCCGTGAGTACAACCTCGCCCTCGGTGAGCGTCGTGCCAATACGGTCAAGCAATACCTGATGAGCCTCGGCGTTGACGCAGCACGCATCGACACCGTTTCTTACGGCAAAGAGCGTCCGATCGACACCCGTTCGAACGAAGCTGCATGGGCTCTGAACCGTAACGGTTTCACGCAGATCCTGTCCGGCGCGAACAGCTAAGACAATCTGTCTTCTGTAATGATTAAGCCGGGCGCCATATTTTGGCCCCGGCTTTTTCGTATGCCGTGAAATTCGAACACATGCAGCTTGGAGTGTCCCGATAATGGTGCGTTTCGCGTCCGTCGCAATTGTCGCAATGTCGTTTGCCGCTTTCAGTCCGCTCGCGGTTGCCCAGAAGGCCCCGGTTCAGCGCGGTGCTACGAGCGGCGATCTCGCACAGCAAATTGCGGAGGTCCGCCAGCAAAATGCGTCCCTGATGACCGAGAATAATCGTCTTCAGGAGCAGATTGCGGATGCGAATGGCAAAGTCGAGACAATGGAGTTTCTGCTTTCGCAATCGCGGGACGAGATCAACCGGCTGCAGGAAGACGACTCCCGTATCGGTTCAGCGATCGAGTCGCTCAATACTGAAAACGAACGCCTTACTGAGCGCGTCAAGCGCCTTGAGACGGATCTCGAAACCCTGATTGCTATGGTCGAATCCGGCGATTCGGCTGCGCCTGACGACGGCGGTGACGAAGCAGCTGCACCAACGGCATCGAACAGTGAGCCTGATCGTCGCGTTGTTACCAACTCTTCTGCCACAGCAGATGCGGCAGGCAATCCGACGTTCCAGGGATCGTTGGGCACGCTCCGTGCAAGCAATCTTCCCGGGGAAGCAGGTCCGCTGTTTGCTGCTTCGAAGTCCAAACTGCTCAACTTTGACTTCGAAGGCGCTGAGGATGCTTTCCGGGCCTTCCTCGACCGGTTCGGAGATGACCCTCAGGCGGGCGAAGCGCAGTACTGGCTTGCCGAGGCGCTTTACCAGCAGGATGCATATGCTGAATCTGGTCAGGCTTACACGGCGATGATCCGTGAATACCCTGATCATGCGCGTGCACCTGATGCGCTTGTTAAGCTGGCCCGGTCCATGCGCATCGTCGGAGAAATGGATAAAGCCTGCAATGCGCTGGATATTCTGCCACAGCAGTATCCGAATGCGTCAGGCGTGACCCGCAACCTTGCTGCGCTTGAGCGCACGCGCGCGAATTGCGACGCTTAGACGAAGAGATTTCAGAACTGATTGACCGCATGGCGGCAGGCGCGAAAGGGCCTGTCGCTGTTGCTGTTTCTGGGGGCAGCGACTCGCTTGCACTGATGCTGTTGGCCCATCAGTGGGCCACCTATAAACATCGCGACCTCATCATTCTCACCGTCGATCATGGTCTTCGAACCGAGGCACACGACGAGGCAATGGAGGTTGTCGACCGGGCGCGGTGCCTCGGACACCGTTCCAGCCTGCTCAAATGGTCGCCCGCCAAATCGAGCAGCCAAGAGGCCGCGAGGCTGGCGCGTCACCGCCTCATCTGTGAGGCGTCACGCGAGGAAGGCGCTGGATTGATCTTGCTTGGTCATACGCGCACCGATTTCGAGGAAACATTGCTGATCAGGCTTGGAAGGCCTTCCACGCTTGCGGGCGCTGCCGGCCCTCAACCTGTTTCTGTTGCGCCCGTTTGGCCCGTCGGCAGGGGCGTATTACTCGCGCGGCCGTTGCTGGGATTCCGCCGACAGGAATTGCGTGACTGGCTTCAGGATAGGGGCGAGCAATGGGTCGACGATCCGAGTAACCAGTCCGATGTCTATGAACGCGTTCGCGTTCGAAAGCTGATTGCTCATCTCGGCGGCGCTGCGCTTTCTAGTATTGCTGACGACGCGTTGAGGTTGCGGGCGCTGGAGGACCGGTTGCTAGCCAAAGCGCTTCAATCTCATGTAAGCGTGCATCCGTCTGGCCTGATCAGCCTTGATGGGCTGCCTGAGAGCGGCCGTGTCAGGTCGCGCTTTCTGGCGTTACTGTTGCAGGTGGCGGCGGGGACGGCGCGTCCGGTTGCGCCGGGGTCAATAGCATCTCTCGCAGAAGATATTGCGCTGGATATGCCCGACGGGCGGCGCACTTTGGGGGGTGCCTGGGTTCAGAAGCAGGCTGGTCGTGTTCTGATTGGACGGGACCCTGGCGAGACGGACCTTCAATGGCGGGACGGAATCTGGGATGGCCGATACGCCCGGAACGCGTTCCAGCGACGTTCTGAAAACATTCCATTTCTGGTCCGGCATGCAGTTCCGCCGGGCGATGACTGGCACGAGATCATCTCGGCTCGCCTCGACCTCTGGAGAAGCGCGTTGGAGACGAGCGCCGGACTGTCCGCATCATTGGTCCTCAACGATGCGGTCGAACCAGCCTTACCAGACACCGCGCATGACGCCTGACCAGACATAGCCGCCCAGGGTCGGAGCGAACCATTGCCTTGATGGCAGGTTGACGGTGACAGGAGATAACTCGCCTTCGATGGCGTCCGTCATGGCCTTGATGACGATGCCCCGGCTACCTGCCGCCAGTCGCCAGAGATAGGTGTGAAAATTGTCGCCCGCTTCAGGCTTGAGGCGGGATTGATAGAGAACAGCGCCCGTATCGACGCCTTCGTCGATCAGGTGAACGGTTGCACCGAAGTGTTCAGGCTCGCCATTCGCGAGGGCAAAATAGCCGCCGAACATGCCCCGATAGGCCGGATTGATGCCGGAGTGATAGTTGATGAATGGCGCTTCGGTCGCGGCGAGCGTCTTCTTGCCGATCATCCGCGTCGAGACCACGAAGACCGCCTTGGGCATCAGCGTTTGTAGCGCGTCCCGGCAAGCCGGCGAATTGACGGACGGCACGCGCAGAATATTGGGTTCGTCGACCGGGGCAGGTTGCAGGCGTTCTTCTTCGATCAGCCGGTCGATGAGGCGCCGGGTGCCGCGTTTGGTCAGCTTCATCGGAATGCGCGCGGCCTGCATGCTGGCGACCTTGAGCGGTCCGAGAATTTTCATCCGCCGGCGCCAGAGCACCTTTTCCGG
>JAYZBJ010000208.1:0-5951 GCA_036338795.1 Pseudomonadota bacterium
TGAAAAGTCTTCCACGCATCGGGATGTGGCAATTGCCGAAGCCAGTCTGCGTCAGGGGCGGGCGTTTCTTTATGAAGCGATTGAGGCGGCCTGGTCAGCCGCGCAGGCCGGAGCCGTTCCGGACGAGCTGAAACGTGACGTGCGGCTCGCAACGACCAGCGCGGTCGATGCCGGAAAGAAAGCCGTCGATATCGTCTATGAGCAGGCTGGCGGAACAGCTGTCTATCGGACATCGCCGCTGCAGCGAAGGTTCCGGGATGTTCACGTCGCCACACAGCACATGATGGTAAAGCAGCAGACCTATGAACTTGCTGGTCGACTGTTCCTCAAGCAACCGACCGATACATCGCAACTATAACAGTGTCCTGGGGCAGCGCGAGCTAGTCTACCACTGCAGGATCAGCGGTCGGCTCCGGGGTGACAGCTTTGCTGTCCTTGGCACCAGAACCGGTGCGATTGCCTGAGACGCCGGGGAAAACTCCATCATCGAAGTCGCGCTTCCATTGAATCGAGATTTCCTGTCCGTCATCCGTGCTTGTCGCCGCCTCGATCTCGATGTTCGAAACGGGCTCCCACTCGATTGCAACGCCCGGTGCACCCGCCGCGCTTGAGCGGACTTCGAGATAAACGTCCTCGGTCAGGTATTTGCCACTCGTGACTTGAACATCGCCATCGGTGCCCGAGCCGACATCAAACGTGTCGAGGCCCAGCGCGCGCTCGATCCCGCCGAGCAGGTCAAAGCCGCCGCCGCCGGATAGTTGGGCGAGTGCTGCCGCGAGACGCGCGGCCTCAAGACCACTCAGCTGGGTTGGCGAACGACCAAAGAGGACCCGGGAAAGGACTTCGTCTTCCGGAAGGACGGGCTCGGATGTCAGAGATATTTCGGGCCGGTCGATCGTGCCATCTACATTCAGGATGGCAATGATGTCGTCGCCTGTCTCGTGCGTTGCCGAAATGTTGAGCGGAGAAGAACTGATATTTTCCTCCAGGGAGACCCGGCTGTTGGCAAACTCAAAGCGCTTGCCAATCAGATCGAAACGGCCCCGGACGATGCGTGCAGATCCAGTGATCACAGGTTTGCCAAGCGAGCCGGAAATGTCCGCATCCATCGCCAGTTCGGCATTCACCCCACGGCCTCGAACGTCGATCCGTCCGGGGGCATTTAGCTGGATGTCGAGGCGGGTCGCGGCTTCTTCAGCCTCCTCATCCGCTACCGGCTCAGGGTTGCTGAAATTTACGTCGAGTGTGGCCGGTCCACCCGTGGGCAGATTTTCAATATTGATCTCGCCCTTGTCCACGGTGAGATCCCCAAGAACTTCGAGAAGTTCTGGCTGTTGGCGAAGTTCCATGGTGCCGCTGACGGTCGCGCGGCCCTCCCGTCTTTCTGTGACGACGAGCTGGTTCGCTTCGATATTTATGTCGCTGCGTGCGGACCCATCCACCGCCATCGTGCCGGAGCCGGTCAACGTCCCGCCAGAACGGCCGCGAGCATTGAGGCGGGCCAATTCCACCACGCCGTTACCGAGCGACGCCTGAGCCTCAATCTGATTCATGACCATACCGAGGTCTCCATGCTCGAAGACGCCTTGCGTGAAGTCGAGCGTGCCGCGAAAACTCTCATTGAGGTGTGGCAGCCGTCCCGCCAGCTCAAGGTCGATTATTCCTTGCAGCACCATGTTTGGAGGAACGAGAAGGGCTGAGACAGCTTCGATCTGGCCGTTCACACTCGCATCGAAGGGAATTTCAGCGTCCGGCTGAAGCTGGATGAACGGCAGCCCCGTCATTGTATTCACGGGGACAGCGATATTCCATGCAGCCTCTAGCGTTTGGTTATCGCCTGCGCGCACATCTACCACCAGTTCCGTCGGCTCCAGGTTACCGGTCAGGACGAGGTCGACGGGCGGCAAGTCCGAGCCCGGCCGGGCGATGGAAAGCAGTTCGGCGGAGAACGGACCGGCAAGACCGCCATCGACCTCATCGAACGCCAGGTCGACATTCATCGCGCCCTTCAGGCCAGGTCGGCCGGCAATCAACAATAATGGCGCAATCCGAAGGTTTGAGCCTTCAATTTCAATCGAAGTCTTGCCGCGGGTCGTGATTTTTGGCGTCAGTGTCCCGCCCAGCGCGGCAAAGCGTGCGCCAGCCTCAAAGCCGTCATCAAACTGAGTATAGCGGATAGGTTCTTCCGTGATGAAGCCGATATCGCCCAGTATCGCCGCAATGGTCGCGGTTAGATCAATCTGCCCGCTCGAAAGGCCATTCAGCGTGCCGTCGAGGTTGAACGCTGTTTCATAGGTGAGGGCATTGAGTTCGGTGCTGCCTTCCATTTCAGCCACGAAGTCGATCGCGTCTGGTGACCCTGAAGCACGAAACACAAGCGCGTCGGCGCGGGTCGGGCCAAACGCAACTGTCTCCAGGGAAGCATCAAGCACAACCCGCTCGCCCTTAATCTGGGCATCAGCGACAACGCGTTGAGCGGGAAGCCCATCAGGCAGGTCTCCCAGAATCTCAAGTGAGCCTCGAATGTCTGCAATCTGGCCACCATTGCCGGACAGGCTGGCCGCTGCGTCCAGTTCGCCCCAGTTCGCTTTGAAGTCACGAAGCTGCCACGCCGATCCGTCAAGCGCAAAGCCGGTCTGCGCCTGTAGCGCGCCGTTGTTCGTCTGCGCGGCAAGTTGCGCACTCGCGTCCAGCCCACTCTCACCATAGCGACCTGTTCCAACGAGGCTGATATCGCTGAAGCTGACGCTTTTGTTAGCCAGAGCAGGCGCGTCGAGACGCACATCGAATTGCAGACTGGAGAGCGGGCCGCTGACAGATGCCCGCCCATTGACGCTCTCCAGCGACATTCCTGCAATCTCGGCTCCACCGGCCTGCAGGTCGGTTTCTGCAATGAGGCCGTCATCACCAGAGTACTGACCAGTGCCTGTCAGGGCCAACGAGCCCGAACGAAGGTCAATCGAATTGAGGCGTACCGTCCCACCAGCCGACACCGCGCCTTCGGTCGTGAGTTGCGCCGTACCGTCGCTCCACTGGTTCAAAGGGGCAGGGAGATCACCAAGGTCTGTCGCACCAGCGCGTAGACTGAACGCCGTCTGCCTTGCATTTGCGCGGCGGGCCTGAAACTGGCCATTTAGCTTGGCTGGACGTGCCAACTGAGCGCGTTCGCCGTCGATATTGAAACTCCCGGCCAGATCTGCAGTGAAGGCAGGACTGAACTGCAGTGTACCAGCAGCGCTGATGCGGCCGGCCTGACCGCGAATGATGGTTTCCCGTACAGCCAGAGACTTCTGCTGCAGATCATAAGTCGTGTTCAGTTGAACCGTCGGCGCTGAGCCAGAAATTCGCGCAGCAGCTCCGAGAAGCTCTGCTTTCCGGGTCGACAGGGTCGTCCTGACGAGGATGCTGGGGTTATCAAAAACTGCACTGATTGGGCCGGTGACCGAACCCGCGGAGAATGAGGGCACATCAACATCAGTCGCATTGATCTCGCCATCGAAACGCGCTGCGCCTCCGACGTATGAAAGACGACCGGCAAGCTCTGCGCGGTCGATCTCGACATTATCAGAACGCGCATATCGCGAAGGCTGGTCGATTACGAGACCGATATCAGCGGCGTAAGCACCATCGGTTGGTGCATCGGCCTGAACGCGCAGTTCCAAGCCCTCGGCCTGTGCGGTCAGGTCCAGCAAGGACGGCGCGTCATCGCTATTTAGCACGCGGCCCTGAACATTGAGGGAGTCTCCCAGATAGTCGACGACACGCCGGGTTAACGGATGCTGGCCGGGGAAACCGGTGAGGTCGAAAATGATCGTTCCGCTTTCTGTGCGTGCGTCGGCGCTTAGAGCGGTCTCGCCATCTATCAGGACTTCGGTGTTTGCATTCCACTCATCAAGCGTGCCGTTAGCATTGAGGTTGGCTGACAGGCTTTGTCCTGGTTCCAACCTCGCCAAGGTCGCAAATAAACCGCCTGATGGGCCGTCGAGATTCAAGACACCCTGAAGGCGCAAATCCTCTGACCAAGTCAGGTCCGCCGAGAGCGTGTCACCGTCGCCTTCCAGCGGGGCCACCGAAATCTGCGTGCGCCCACCTTCTTGGCCAATCTTGCCTTGACCATTAATTTCAAGGCTAACGGCTCTTGGCAGAACGCCTTCATCGGTTCGCAGCTCACCAAGACGCAGTTTATCGAGCTCACCTGTCCTGAGCGGCATCGAGCCACCGCCGGATGACGAACTGTTCGAAACGATATTTGGGCGACGCATGACGTGGATGAGGTCGGCTTCAAGTGCCTCAATCAAAAGCGCCCGTTTGCGAAGAGCGAGCGGCTTCCAGTCTGCAAGAACGTTCTCGGCGGTGAGCCAGACCCCCTCATCATCCGCGACCGTCAGTCGTTCGATGCGGAAGGTACCAAAGAGGTCCCCGGAAAGCCCGTAAATCTCTATGTCCTGACCGGAGGGATCGGCCGCTTCGATCCGTTTCTCTACAAACTGTCTTCCGAATTCCGACTGCGCGGCGAAGCGCACGCCCAACAATAGCAGCAGAAATTCTGCTGCTATTGCGGCGAGCACGATCAACGTCCACTTGAGGATCGGCCGGCGTCTGGTCTTTGGCGCAGGGGCGGTCTCTGTTGTCATCAGAACGCTTGCCCGAAGGAAATATAGATCTGAACCGGATCGTCGAAGTCGGTCGGGTTCAACGGTACGGCAACGTCGAAGCGAATAGGCCCGGCTGGCGTGCTGTACCTGACGCCGACGCCAGCGCCGTAACGAGGTTCATCAAATCCGGACAACTCATCTGAGGCCACGCTGCCTCCGTCGAGAAACGCGACCACGCCAATATTCCCCCGCCACGCATACCGAGCTTCAATCGACGCCTCGACAATCGATTTGCCACCAAGAATTTCATTGTCGTCGCTGCGGGGACCGATGAACTGATAGGCGTAACCGCGCACGCTGCCGCCGCCGCCGGAGTAGAACCGGTCGTCAACTGATATGTCTTCGACGGAAGCTCCAAGCACCGTGCCGCCTTTCAGGCGACCGGCGAGAACGAAACGCTTCTCCTCGTCAAACGGCAGGTAGGCACTGATCTGACCGACTGTGCGGACATAAGGGTTGGACTCGTCGCCGAAAGTATAGCTCGGCTCAACACGGCCATTGGCTCGCCAGCCTTCACGCGGATCCAGGACGCTGTCACTCTTGTCCAACCGTGCATCGGCAAACACAGACAGAATCTGAAGGTCCCGTTCGCCGAATTCATCCTGCTCGCGCCCGATCTCGGCATTTACGCCGTACGAGTAGGTGAAATCTGTACTGCGGACGACTTCGAAACTCGCGCCGAGCGTGAACGCCTCACGGTCATAGGCATCCGTTGTTTCTGCGATGAGGCCCGTGCTGAGAACAAGTCCACGGCCATAACCAAACTCATTCGGCCGTCGCCATGCGACATTAAGCGACTGTTCCAGCTCTGCCAGCTTGAAATTGGTCGTCAGCGTATCGCCCCGACGGCTGATATTGCGCCGGACATACTCGGCCTGAACGCCATAGCCTTCGGCAGTGGAGTAACTTGTACCCAAGGCGATCGAATTACGTTGGCGCTCCGCGATGGTGACAACGACATCCCGTATTTCCGAACCGTCTGCTGCTGTTCCACTAGGCTCTTCGGCCAGTGAGGCGCGGGCGACACGGAACAGCCTCGTTTCGGCGAGCCGGGTATTAAATGTCGACAGCTGCGCAGGATCGTAGGTTTCGCCGGGTTCGTAGGGGATCAGCCGATCAAGATAGCTGGCTTTGGTCACCATCTCGTCTTCAGGAAATACGGTTCGGCCGAAACTGACGCGTGGACCGGTTTTGACGAAATAGGTCACATCGATTGTTTCAGCGGCGCGATCGCCAAGCACGCGCCGTTCGCGCATTTCAGCGTAGGGGTAACCGTTTTGCCGCAAAGTCGAGACG
>JAYZBJ010000209.1:0-10182 GCA_036338795.1 Pseudomonadota bacterium
ATATTCGTCGACCCGGACTTTCCGGGCAGCTGGGTCATCAAGCGAGGTTATTGTTTCGAGCCGACCAGCGAATACCTGGTCGGCAAACCGGTGACCGCGGACGGCGTTGAGTAAAGGACCAGGCGGCGCGGCTGTGTTTCGCTGCAGCGCCGCTGTGTGTCCTATTCGGCAAGCACGAAGGTCACCTTCATGGTGACGAAATAATCCTGCACCTTGCCGTCTTTCACACGCGCCTTGATGTCTGACACCCAGACATGCTCGACATTCTTCAGCGTTTCAGACGCGCGCTCGATTCCGTGCTCGACGGCGTCCTCAATTGACTTTCCCTTGGCGGTGATTTCCGTGACGCGGGCAACACTCATGGGTTGGCCCTCCTTCGTTGAAAGCGCCACCCCAGCCCGTAAACAACAAACCACAGGTGAAAGGCTTGCGCCAGCGGCAGGGCTTTCCCGCACCGGGCGCTTCGGTTTAAGGAAGTAGAAAAGAGGGAGACTTGCCATGGTGCCGACGACGGGACACTCGAAAAACCTGCAACGCTGGATGGATTATTTCCATGGCAGCCACTCGCCAGCTGAACTCGGCGCGATGCTGCATGATGACGTCACCTTCCGCAGCCCGGTCGTCCACACGCCGCAGGAAGGCAAGGCCATCACGATGATGTACCTCGGCGCGGCCGGGCAAACGCTCGGCGGCGACACGTTCCGCTATGTCCGCGTCTTCGATTGCGGCGACAAGGCCGTGCTCGAATTCGAGTGCGAGATGGATGGTATTCTCGTCAACGGCATCGACATGATCGAATGGGACGAGACAGGCCTCATCACGGACTTCAAGGTCATGGTTCGCCCGCTGAAAGGCATGCAGGCGGTTCACGCGGCGATGAAGGCCATGCTCGAAAAGATGCAGGCCGCCAAAGCGTGACCGAACGCCTCGTTCCGACAATCCTGACGGCGCGATTGAAACTGCGCGCCCATGTCGCCGCAGACTTTGACGTGCTTGCTGATCACTGGCGCCATCCGGACGTGATCCGGTTTACGGGGGGCAATGAGCGGTCTCTCCAGGATGTCTGGACCAATAACATCATGCGCAATCGTGGCCTCTGGCAGGTGCTCGGCTATGGCTACTGGCTCGTCGAGGACCGCAGGACCGGGGAGTTCGTCGGAGAGGTGGGCTTTGCCGACTTTCACCGGGATTCCGAGCCCCGATTCTGGAATGTGCCCGAGAGCGGATGGGTCATCGCACCGGCGCATTTCGGCAAGGGCTTCGCCAGTGAGGCAGTCAAAGCCATGCATGACTGGTTTGACGAGGTTTGCGACGCCGAAAAATCGGTGTGTATCATCGATGATGAAAATGCAGCCTCAAAGCGCATTGCCGCCAAGATCGGCTATATGCAAAAGGGCACCGTGCTGTACCGGGGCGAAGAAGTCTGTTTTTTCGAGCGCACACGGCGCAGTTGAAAAGTCTAGGAATCGCTGACGACTGGAGCTAGTTTCCGCCAATGCCGACGACATATCTCGATTTTGAAAAGCCGATTGCCGAGCTTGAGACAAAGATTGCCGAGCTTGAATCGCTTAGCTCGACCGGTGACGGTCCGTCCCTTTCCGATGAGCTCAAGAAGCTCAAGGACAAGGCTGCCAAGCAGCTGAAGGACACGTATTCGTCTCTCACACCATGGCGCAAGACGCAGGTCGCACGCCATCCGGAGCGCCCGCACTTCTCAGACTATATCGAGCATCTGGTCGACGACTTCCAGGAGCTTGCCGGTGACCGGGTGTTCGGGAACGACGAAGCCGTCATCGGCGGCCTCGCCACTTTCCGTGGTCGCAGTGTCGTTATCATCGGCCATGAAAAGGGCCGCACGACGGAGAGCCGCCTGCGCCATAATTTCGGCATGGCGCACCCGGAAGGCTATCGCAAGGCCGTCCGCCTGATGGACCTCGCAGACCAGTTCAACCTTCCTGTCCTGTCCTTTGTCGATACGGCGGGCGCCTTCCCCGGCAAAGCTGGCGAAGAGCGCGGCCAGGCTGAGGCCATTGCCCGCTCGACCGAGCGCTGCCTGACGCTGGACGTGCCCATGGTCTCGCTGATCATCGGTGAAGGTGGGTCTGGCGGCGCGATCGCGATTGCCGCGGCCAACAAGGTCCTGATGATGGAGCATTCCATCTACTCCGTGATCTCGCCGGAAGGCTGCGCCTCGATCCTGTACCGCGATGCCGGCAAGGCCCGCGATGCCGCGGAAGCGATGAAGATTACATCCGATGACCTGCTGAAGCTCAAAGTCATCGACGCTGTCGTGAAAGAACCCATTGGCGGCGCCCATCGCGATCCGCAACGCGCCGTCAGCCAGGCCGGCCGTGCCATCGAGAAAGCTCTGGGTGAGCTGGACGGTCTGTCGCCAGCTGAACTGAAGCGGCAGCGCCGCGACCGCTTCTATGCAATCGGCCGCGAAGGCCTTAACTGATCCGAAGTACGGCCCTGCGGGGCCGTTTCAAATCCAGGAAAAGGCAGGCCACGTCCGCGCCCTTTGGGAGATAAGTCCGGGACGGCCCGGCACCCTGAAGGAGTGTCCGCATGGCGTGGATCGTGCTGTTTATTGCTGGTTTGCTCGAAGTTGTCTGGGCGTTTTCGATGAAACAATCGGCGGGTTTTACCCGCCTTGTACCGTCACTCGTGATGCTGGTTGCGATGATCGGAAGCTTTGCCCTGCTCGCCTGGTCTATGCGGGTGCTGCCACTCGGTACGGCCTATACGGTGTGGACAGGCATCGGAGCTGTTGGCGCGCTGGTCCTCGGTATCGTGTTCCTCGGGGAAAGCCTCAACGCCATGCGGCTCGTAGCTGCAGGCATGATCATTGGCGGGCTCGTGCTCATGCGCCTTTCGACACCGAGCTAGGCGTACCGGTCAGCCCTCGTCACAGATCGCGCAACTGTCGATGGTGGGGTCGAGGTCGAGGCGTTTAACGCTGATCTGGTCTCCACAATAGATGCACAGGCCGAAACGCCCATGGTCCAGACGCCGCAAGGCTGCTTCGATGCGTTTGATCTCGTCGTCACCACCTTGGCCGATACGAATCTGATGAGGGTCTCGGTCCTGCGCCACTGGCGCACTGGAGAGGTCGATTTCGCTTTGCCCGGTGCCAATTGGGGACTTCATGAACATCAGCCTGCGACTGATTTAATCGCTTGGCAAGGGCTAGCCGGATAGGTGCGAGTTAGATTATCGAGATTCGAGAAGAAAAGCGAAATGGGAGGGGCCATGTCCGCGCCGGCACCACTCGAAATGCAATCGGTCACAAAGCGTTTCGGCTTTTTCACGGCCGTACGAGACCTTAGCCTGAGCGTTTCTCAGGGCAGTATCGTAGGTTTTCTGGGCCCGAACGGCGCTGGCAAGTCTACCAGCCTTCGCATGGCGCTGGGCGTACTGAGCCCGGACGAAGGCGAAGTCCGCCTGTTTGGCGGACCACCGAACATCGAAACGCTGCGGCATGTCGGCTTCCTGCCCGAAGAGCGCGGCCTCTACAAAAAAATGAGCCCCCGCGCGACGATTTCCTATTTCGCGCGCCTTAAAGGAATGGGCGCGGCGGAGAGCCGTAAACGCGCAGACGAGCTTCTGGAAATGATGGGTCTCGCCGAATTCGGGCGCTCGCGCATCTCGAAACTATCAAAGGGCATGTCGCAGAAGGTCCAGATCCTGGCGTCGCTGGCACACCAGCCGGACTTCCTCATTCTGGATGAGCCCTTTTCCGGCCTCGACCCGGTAAACCAGCAGGGCCTTGAAGACCTCATCATCGAGGAACACAAGCGCGGCGCCACCATCCTGTTCTCGACGCATGTGATGGAACATGCCGAACGTCTGTGCGACTCCATCGTGATGATGGCACGCGGCCGCAAGGTTTTTGACGGCACGCTGGACGATGCATTCGGTGCTCTCGGACGTGCTGTCCTGATCGGTGTCAGTGAAGGATTTGACCTTGATGCCGCCATGACGGCCAAGGGCTTCACCCAAAATGAGGTGCATGGCGACGTCTGGCGGGTCTCTCTCCCGGTCGGACGGGACGCTCAGGACGCGCTGCGCGCGGCGATCGATGCGGGCGCCCCGATCACCAGCTTCAGGCCGGAAGAAGCCCGCCTGCGCGACGTGTTCGTCTCACTCGTTTCTGACGCGGAGGCCGAAGACCTCAGACAGACGCTGGCTGCCGATTCAGCCAAAGGGGAGGCCGCCTGATGCGCTCGATCTACCTCGTCGCCCGCCGGGACTACCTTGGCTATGTGCAGGCCTGGGGCTTCTGGCTCGGCCTGCTGCTGACCCCGATCCTCATGGGTGTTGGCATGATGGCACCAACCTGGGCGGCCGCGTCGCAGCCGACGCGTTATTACACCGTGATCGAAAGCGGCACCGAATTTGCCGACGCCCTTCGCGCCGAGATCGAAGAAGACCGCATCGAGATTGCGCGGACAGCCCTTGATCCGGTCGGTGTCCTGAACGGGGATCCAAATGAAAGGGTCGCCGAGTTCGACGCCGCGATGGATGGCGGCGCCAGCCTGGATGAAGCGCTCAACGCTGCAGGTGGCACGTCGATTGAACTGCCACAGTCGGATTTCATCTACATCGACCCACCCGCCTCGACCGAAGAGGGCATCCAGCCCTATCTCCTGGGTGAGCAGGCCGTTGATACGCCCAATGGCCCGCAGACACTGTTCGCCGCCATCTTCGTGCCGGACGGTGAAGGCGAGATTGAGTATTGGAGCGAAAATATCACCGCCCAGAGCCTCCTAGCGAAAGTTCGCTCGACTGAGCGCACGCTGACTGAGCGGCGGGTCTTTGCGGAGGCGGGCGTTAGCCCGCGCATCCTGAGCGAGGCAGAAAGCCGCCGGCGGGACGTCGCTGAAAAGCGTGCCCGACCGCCGTCTGCGGCCGAGACGACCGGGTCTGCTGTCACGCTCGCTGATCGCGCGCCCTTCTTTGCAGCCGTGCTGATGGCCTTCCTTCTCTGGTTCCTGATCTTCTCGGTCGTGAACTACCTGCTGATGGGCACGATTGAAGAGCGGTCGAACAAGATCTTCGACTCCCTGCTGACATCGGTAAAACTGCCACACATGCTGGCGGGCAAACTACTCGCTGTCCTTGCCGTTGCGCTGACATTGATGGGCGTCTGGGTGATTGGTGCCAGCCTTGTGGCGAATACCTTCTCCAGCGCCATGCCTGCAGACGCACGCGAAATGCTGTTCACTGTGGTGGGTGCGGTCGCAAAGCCGGGCCTGCTCGTGCCGGCCATTCTGAGCTTTATCCTCGGCTACCTGATGTATGGCGCAGTGTTCCTCGCGCTCGGCTCGCTCTGCGACACGATCCAGGAAGCGCAAACGCTGATGACGCCGCTCATCGTGATGCTGATGGTGCCGATGTTCATGATCGTGGTGGCCATCTCTGACGCAGAGTCCCCGATCCTGTCGGTGATGAGCTGGATACCGGTGTTCACTCCGTTCCTGCTGATCTTGCGTATTCCGGCTCAGCCGCCGCTCTGGGAAGTGATTGGCCTGCTGGTCATGATGGTCGTTGCGACCCTGCTGATCCTGTGGCTCGCCTCACGCGTCTACCGCGCAGGCGCGGTGCATGGCGCAGGTGTTGGCGATGTCGGCAAATGGTTCACCAAGCTGATCCCGGGCAAAAAGTCCGAAGCGAACTGATCCCATAGAAAAAACCCCTCCGGTTCGCACCGGAGGGGCTCTTCATCTCTACGCCAGAACTGGCGGGACTGGGCTTATGCCAGGCCCTCGCGCTGGGCGCGCTTGCGAGCAAGTTTGCGAGCGCGGCGCACAGCTTCAGCTTTCTGGCGAGCCTTCTTCTCGGAAGGCTTTTCGAAATGCGTGCGGGATTTCATTTCCCGGAAAAGGCCCTCACGCTGCATCTTCTTCTTCAGTGCGCGAAGGGCTTGTTCGACATTGTTGTCGCGGACGACGATCTGTACGATGGTCAAATCTCCATTGGTTTGCTCAGGCCTGTCAGAGCCCGAACGGAATTCTGGCGTGAAACGACGAAAGTCGGGCCTATATCACCAATTATAAGCCTTGCCTACTCCCGGAGCCAGCAATGACAGTACGCCCAAAAATCAGGCTGCAGGATAAGTGGCTGGACGCCCTCCTGCCAATCGTCGGTGACGATGGATGGACGGACCATGCCCTGATGAAATCAGCGCGTGAAGCCGGCCTGAGTTCCGAAGAAACGGCGCTCGCCGCCCCAAACGGCACACCTGACCTGCTTGAGCGGTTTTTTGACCGTGCCGAAGAGCAGATGCTTGAATCGCTCGATACAGAAGAGCTCGCGGCCCTGCGGACGCATGAGCGGGTTGCCGAAGGCATCAAGGCCTGGCTTGCCGCACTGGAACCACATCGGCCCGCTGTGAAGAAAGCGTCAACCCGCGGCCTCCTGCCCTGGAACGCGCCGGACGCCGCCCGGCGGACCTGGCGAACGGCGGACACGATCTGGAAAGCCGCTGGCGACACGGCAACTGATTATAATCGCGAAACCAAGCGCGGCCTGCTGTCTGCCGTCTTGCCCCCCATCGTTCTCTACTGGCTCGACGAACCAACCGAGGATGAACTCGACGCGTTCATCTCGAAACGGCTTCAGCAGGCGATGCAGTTCGGTAAGACCGGATCAAAATTCGCAAAGCCAGTTCTTGAGATGATCGACAGACTGCGCGGCAAGAGCAACATTTAAGCGGGTCATGACGCCCTTGCGTGAGCGCGAGAGCGCTATTCCATTGGCCGGATAATTACGGCCTGAAAGCGCCGATAGCCGAGCTCTCGTTCGTCTTCTGTCTGGCGGAATGCGCGGTATTCACCGATCGGCGTCGCCGTGAAACCAAGCGCCTCCAGTCGGGCGGTTACACTCTGAGCGCGGCGGAAAGCGAGGCTCTGATTGTCGAACCGTTGCAGCTCACCCGACGTCGACGCGTAACCGACCACTTCGACACCGCTCGTTCCCCAGCGCTGTAGCGCCCAGACACTGTCGCCGAGAACTGATTCACCTTCAGCTGAGATCTCGTCGCTTCCGGTTTCAAAAGCGATCATTGGAAGCTCGGCCACCGGAGGCACGATCATTATTGTCCAGTCGGCAAAGTTGGCGGACATTCGGGCCTCGATCGTTCTGTAGGAAGAAAGCGAGAGGTCGCCTGTCTTGTCCGCGAGGATGGTCGCTGTCTGTGTCTCTGACTGGATGTCCGCAGCGATGTAATCAAATGGAATGGCGGCCCGCAGTGAGCTGGCGCCCTGTGCTTCCCGCGTGAGAGATTCCAGCCGCGAAATTTCCTCACGCAATGGCGCCCCGATCGAGCTGTCAGCGAGACGCATAAAGCTCTCCGTCTCCAGCGCCTTGTCTTCATTCACCAGAACCTGATCCAGGTTGACGAGAACGGGTCGCCCAAGTTCCGCTGCCAGCTGCTCGCTGAGATTTGCTTCGGCCCCCGCAATCTGCCTGCGCGTGAGAATTGTGGCTTCAACGCTGAGGTCAGCCTCTTTCGGGAAAGCGACGGAAACGTCGGCGATGCGGGCACCGTCTTCGTCGAACGGTTCGAGCAGGGATGATTTTACGAGGTTTAGGACGTGGGTCTCATATGCAATGTCTTTCAGCGCGAGACCAAGCGGAATGGACAGCGCGGCGAAGACGGCTACCACCAAGCCTGTCTGCCAGAGCGTATGCTTTGACCCATGTTCGAACCCAAAGCCGTAGAGCCGTGAGAGCACGGTAACCGACAGCGCAATTGCCAGCAGGTTCGTCATGAAGAGGAAGAAGGCCCCGCCGGCAATCGACATGGAGCCAACCGCAAGTCCGAAGCCTGTCACCGCCAGCGGTGGCATCAAGGCCGTCGCGATAGCGACACCGACAATCGTCTCGCCCTTGCGGTTGATCACGGCATAGCCGCCCGCCAGGCCGGAGAATACAGCGACGAGAAGGTCAAAGAAGTTTGGTCGGGTACGAGCAAGGATTTCGGGCGTTGCCTCACTCAACGGCGAAACCTGCGTAATGAGGTAGGAAATTGCCACCGCAGCAAATGTGCCGACCCCCATTGAAACAATACCGCGTCGCAAGGCTGGCCAGTCGAGGATACTCAGCGAGAAGCCCATCAGCATGATTGGCCCCATCAAGGGCGAGATCAGCATGGCGCCGATAATGACGGCCGGCGATGAAAGGAGAAGACCGAGGATCGCAATCGCGCAGGACATGACGATCATGAACACGTAGCGACCGGACAGCATGCCCTCGCTGCGCACATGGCTGATTACTTCAGCATGGTCGATGCTTTTGGAAAGTCGCCGCAGGAACCAGCGCCACTTGACGCCCAGATCCTTCAGCGGCTCGCTGGCGGTCTTCTTGTCTTCTGCCACTTCAAGGCCTTTCGAACGGGATCGGCGCGAACATATCGACAATTATGCCGTTGGCTACGTCCATCACCATCAGGCACAGACTGCTAGGCCTTCCCGGTTCTCCAGACCACATGGCCCATCTTGCGACCGGGCTTCGCGTCACGCTTCCCATATAGGGTCACCACGGCGTCGACATCGTACTCATTGGGCCGTGCCAGCGCTTCATCCCCCAGCAGGTTCTGCATACGCGCATCAAAGACACGGGTGACAGGTGCCAGCGGCCAGCCCGCGACGGCGCGGATATGCTGCTCAAACTGTCCCGTGAGGCACGCTTCCGGTGTCCAGTGACCGGAATTGTGGACGCGCGGCGCAACTTCCTTGGCCAGAAGCGTTCCGTCCTCAAGCACGAACAGCTCAAGCGCCAGCACCCCGACATGACCGGTTTCGCGCGCAAGGGTGGAGGCCATCTCCCGTGCCCTGCCCGTCACCTCGTCGCTGAGGCCGCAGGGGACGATGGACGTCCGCAGGATACCGCCGGAATGATCATTCATGCTCGGTTCGAACGCGGCCGTTTCGCCATCGCTGCCGCGCGCGATCACAACCGAAATCTCGCGCTCAAACGGCACCATGGCTTCCAGAATAGCAGGCACTTCGCCGATCTGCTCATAAGCACTGGCAAGGTTATCACCGGCTGCCAGGCGGACCTGGCCTTTGCCGTCATAACCATCACGACGCGTTTTCAGGATGCCGCTGCCGCCGAGCGCCTTCAGGGCCGCCTCAAGATCCGCCACTGAGTCGACTGCTTCAAACTTCCCGGTGGTGATGCCGATCGAATTGAGGAAACGCTTTTCGGTCAGGCGGTCCTGTGACACTTCCAGCGATTTGGCGCCCGGCCGCACGGTCGCGCCAAGCCCCATCAAATGTTCGACCGTCGCAACCGGAATATTCTCAAACTCATAGGTGATGACATTGCAGGCTTCGCTGAACGCCATGAGAGCGGCCTCATCATCATAGGCGGCCTGCCAGTGGTGTGCTGCGACGCGAGCGGCGGGCGGATCGCCTTCCGGGGCGAAGATATGGACGTCAAAACCCATCCGCGCAGCCGATGAGGCCAGCATGCGGCCAAGTTGACCGCCGCCGAGAATGCCAATCACGGAGCCCGGCATAAGTGCCTTCATCCTTCAGGCACCTCTGCGACACTGTCAGTCTGCGCCTGGCGGAAATCATCCAGCTTTTGCGCAACGCCTGCGTCTTCCAGCGCAATGATGGATGCGGCGAGAATGCCAGCGTTCGCCGCACCGGCCTCGCCAATCGCCAGCGTTCCGACGGGAACACCTTTCGGCATCTGAACAATCGAGAGCAGGCTGTCCTTGCCGCTGAGCGCGCGGGATTGGACCGGGACGCCAAGGACGGGCAGCGGTGTCATGGCGGCGGCCATGCCCGGCAGGTGAGCTGCGCCGCCAGCACCTGCGATGATGACTTTAAGGCCACGCCCTTTGGCAGACTTCGCATATTCGGTCAGGCGGTCAGGTGTGCGGTGGGCCGAAACGATGCGCGCTTCATGCGCCACGCCCAGCTGGTCGAGCATCTCGCAGGCGAGCTTCATGACAGGCCAGTCCGACTGGCTGCCCATGATAACTCCGACGACAGGTTCTTGCTGGCTCATCTGGCCCCCTTGGTTCAGGAAGCGGCCCAAAATAGGCACGGCCATAGCCCCGTCAAGCGGGTGTGATTGCTAGATGCATTCGCCCGATTCACGTATAGGTGCTGTATGGGAAACTGGTCTGGTCACGGCAGTCGGCGAAAGAATGGGCGAGGCGGC
>JAYZBJ010000210.1:0-5954 GCA_036338795.1 Pseudomonadota bacterium
AAGCCGCGAAGAGCAGGAAGTACACCTGAAGCGGGGTCATCGGTGCAGACTGTCCCGGTTGTCCTGATTGGGACGGGCGCAAACCGCTCAGGGCGGGCGATACAAAGTTCATGTCATAGCTACCTGCGAAGGCCACACCGGCAACACAGGTTACGGCCACGCGTCAGGTCAGGCAAGCCAGCAGGAAATTTCTGACCGATTTCCAAATCGGCAAGACGCCCATTTTGAACTTCGGCCAGATCGGCGGGAATTGACCTCAAGCCAAGGATTTCTGCTCATGATACCTGCCCTTAACGCCCCGACGCGAGCCCTCGGCGGCCGGACACTTCTGCGATGGTCTGGCATGACATGGCTGGCTGTCGCCATTGCTGGCCAAGCAGCCTTTGTCGCATTCATTCTCGCTTATTACGGCACCCGCACCGCCGCCGGTAACTTCGAGAGTTGGAATGACAAATCGCTCATCACCGGCCATGTGCACGGAGATACCGCTGGCAATATCATGTTCGCCGTGCATGTCCTGCTTGCGGCCTATGTCACTGTGGGTGGGCTCATCCAGCTTATCCCCGCTCTTCGTGTGCGTTACCGGGCCCTGCATCGCCTGAACGGGCGAGCGTACATCGCCACCGCCTGTTTCATGGCGCTAGGCGGCCTGTGGCTGACATGGGCACGCGGCAGCTACCTGTCGGTGATCTCAGGGGTTAGCGTCTCACTCAATGGTGTGCTGATCCTGGTCTTTGCGGCCCTGGCCCTGCAGTTTGCCCGGCAAGGCCGATATGAGCAGCATCGACGCTGGGCCATGAGGACCTTCATGGTAGTGAGCGGTGTCTGGTTTTTCCGGGTGTTCCTGATGGCCTGGATCGTTCTCAATGGCGGCCCTGTCGGCATGAATTCGACCCTCTCCGGGCCGGCTGACCTTGCCATCCAGTTCGGCAGCTACCTGATCCCGCTTGCCGGTCTCGAAGTTTATTTCCTCGCGCAGCGCTCAACATCCTCCGCGATGAAATTTGCCGCCAGCAGCCTGGTATTCGGCCTGACGCTCCTTATGGCTGCCGGGATTGCAGGCGCAATTCTGTTCATGTGGTTGCCGGAGATGTAGGGCGCGCTTCGCAAGTGCATCCACGTCAGCCGGAATACGCCCATCGGCTGACGCGGGTCGGAACCGCGCACGGTGGAAGGCATTGGGTTCTCATCAAGCAACCCGATCCGGAAGGCCCGCCATCAGTCCTGACATCGCAATCCTCACACTGCTCGTCGCCGCGGCGGTCGTCACGCTGGCGGGTATCCGCATTACCGGCGAGGCTGACCGGCTTGCTGACCGGACGGGGCTGGGCGAAGCGGTCTTTGGCGGCATTCTGCTCGGCGCGAGCACGTCCCTGTCGGGCATTGTCACATCGGTAACCGCAGCGCTTGACGGGCAGGCGTCACTAGCTGTTTCCAATGCGGTCGGCGGGATCACGGCTCAGACCAGTTTCCTCGTCTTTGCGGACATGCTGTACAGACGCGTCAATCTTGAGCATGCCGCCGCCGATGCGAACAACCTGCTGATGTCGGCAATGCTGGTGCTGATGATCAGCCTGCCGATTGGTGCTGCCTACGCGCCACCGGTGACGATATTCGCCATTCATCCGGTCTCGATCGTCCTGTTTGTTGTATACCTGTTCGGCGCGAGAGCGGCCGTCTCGCTGTCACGCGTACCGATGTGGCAGCCTGAGCACACGCCGGAGACACGTCCGGATGAACCAGATGACGACGCCGCACACGCCCGGCCACTCTGGCAGATGGCCATTACCTTCACCCTGCTCAGCCTCATCCTCGCCCTGTGCGGCTTTGCGATTGCGCGGGCCGGCTCCGTCATTTCGACAGAGCTTGGCATATCACAGACGGTGGTTGGTGCGCTGATGACTGCCGTCGCCACCTCCCTGCCCGAACTCGTCACGACGCTAGCCGCCGTCCGGCGCGGGGCACTGCAACTGGCCGTCGGCGGGATCATTGGCGGCAACACGTTTGACGTGCTGTTCCTGTCGTTGTCAGACGCAGCGTACCGGGACGGCTCGATCTATCACGCCATGACAGAAGCTGACGGCCTGATGATGATGGGTGCCATCATCATCACTGCCATCCTGCTGATGGGATTGATCATGCGGGAGCGCCGCGGAATCGGCTTCGAAGGCGCGGCGATCCTTGTCGTTTATTTCGGGCTGGCCGCCCTACAGGTCTCGATCAGCGGCTAGGGGCGCAGCAGCTCATTGATGCCGGTCTTGGAGCGGGTCCGCTCATCGACGGTCTTGATGATCACGGCGCAATAGAGGCTCGGACCGCCTTTCGGGTCCGGCATGGAGCCGGGCACGATCACCGAATAGGCCGGGACTTCGCCCATCACCACTTCGCCGGTCTCACGATAGACGATCTTGGTCGACTGGCTGAGGAAGGTGCCCATCGCAAGGACGGAGCCTTCGCGCACGATAACGCCCTCAGCAACTTCGGCACGCGCACCGATGAAGCAATTGTCTTCAATGATGGTCGGGTTGGCCTGCAGCGGCTCAAGCACACCGCCAATACCGGCGCCGCCGGAGAGGTGCACATTCTTGCCGATCTGCGCGCAGGAGCCAACGGTCGCCCAGGTGTCGACCATGGTGCCCTCATCGACATAGGCGCCGATGTTCACGAAGCTTGGCATCAGCACGACACCGGAAGCGATGTAGGAGCCACGGCGCGCAACAGCGTTTGGCACAGCGCGCAGCCCTGACGCGGCGAAATCATCGGCGCTCCAGCCATCAAACTTCGACGGCACCTTGTCCCACCAGGTCGAGCCATCAGGGCCACCTTTGATCGGACCGTTGGCGTTGAGGCGGAAGGAGAGAAGCACGGCTTTCTTGAGCCACTGGTTCACAACCCAGTTCCCATCAGCGCCCTTCTGGGCCACGCGAGCTGAGCCACTATCGAGCTGCTTCAGCGCTTCTTCGACGGCATCACGGATCTCGCCCCGGGTATCGACCGAAACGTCTGCCCGGTTGTCCCAGGCCTGGTTGATGATCGGTTCGAGATTGGCGGTCATGTGGCGCTCCGTAATGTCGGTTTCATCGTCGGAGAGGCGCGCGGACCGGCGCGCTCCGACATGGTCGCCGCCCGTATAGGCGACAAGTCCTGCAAGGTCATCCCCTGCACGACGTTATCGGAAACTGCAATCGCGTTGCGGCCATCGCGGCGAAGTGGCTCAGGGAGCTGGATTGCCCGGTTCCCGGATCGAGACGAGATAGGCCAGCACCGAGTCCGTGCCGATCGGACCGAGATTGAAGTCCGGCATGTCTGGATGACCGACATGGATACCTTCCCGAAAATCATCGGCCAGGGCGTCCGGGTCATAGTCCTCAAGGACCATGGTCAATGAAGGCGCATCGGCACGTGGACTGGCCGTTCCCGGCCTGACGGCGTGACAGAAGGCGCACTGCATTTCGACGATCTCCCGGCCATTCTCGATCAGAGCGGCCTCATCCATCTCGGCGCTCTGCGCAGGCGCCATGGCTTCCGGCTCATCCTGCGCGGGCGCACCGCACGCCGCGAGGCCGATGAGTGCCATGCTGCCCATCAGTGCGGCGAGCCGAAGATCAGGAGAACGAGACGACATGGTTTCCTCCAAAAAGATAACGCCCTCTTCTATGCAGGCTTCCGTGGCCCTCGTGCAAGCCGGTTCAAGGCAAGCTGATGAGCTGAAGACTGGCCCTATTTCTGCTCCAGCGCAGAAAGCGACTGGGCCGAGACCGGCGCCGTCAGCGCCGCAGTGATCATGTCGATCAACGTCTCGACATGAAAGTCGCATTGAGGCGTCTCACCCAATCCACGCGCCTCAAAAGTGGCGAGCCCCCCGACGCACTGGTCACTTGCGAGGATGATCCTGGCGCTGGCGATCTCGTCCGGCAGGTAGCGAATGGCTGACCGGAGTCGGGAAATCACGTCTCGCCATGCTGTCATGTGCTCTGACGGCGCGAGTTCAATCGCCATCAACCGCTCCCGCGTCGCCCGGCTGAGAAACTGGAGATAGTGGTTGCCCTCCTCACGAGGCCGAAGCTCATCAGCCATTGGCCGGACCATCACGCTAACCAGAGCGCGGACATCGCTGCCCCGGCCTGCTTGCAGGTTTTCATCCAGTGCGCGTTGCCTGCGTGGATTGATTTCAGCCATGCGCAAGGCGAACACAGCCTCGACCAGCTTGTCGCGCGATCCGAAGTGATACTGGATAGCCGACGTGTTCTTCTGGCCCGCAGCCTCGCTGATCTGGCGCAGCGAAACCCCGTGCAGGCCGTATTCTGCGAACAGCTTTTCCGCTGCCAGCAACATGGTTCGGCGTCCGTCTTTCTGTTCTGATTTCAACGCTGACATTAATTCGATCACTTTAATTTCTTTGCGCAAGGAAGCCTATCCGGCTTCTTTTGGATTGCCAAGTTAATGCATCTGCTTTAATTAGTCTTCACAAAATGAGCCTCGCTGTAGAGGTAAAGGGAGAGAGATCATGGCCATCCGACACTTCGCACACGCAGCGACTGCGCTCGCCACTATCGTGATCGCAGCAGGCCCCGCCCTGGCCGATCCGGCAACCGAGGCAACGAAAGCGGCGAATGAAGCTGTCCTGTCTGAGCTGCCCTTCGAAACCGACACGAAAGATTTCGACTGGGCCAATCGTGGCTTTATCGCCAACCGGGAAGACCCGTTGATCCGCGATGATGAGGGCAATGTGATCTTCGACCTGCGGGCCTCTGAAATGCTCGAGGGGGACGCACCGGCCAGCGCCAACCCAAGCCTCTGGCGGGCCTCACAACTCTACGCCATTACCGGGCTCTTCAAGGCGGCTGACAATGTCTACCAGGTTCGCGGCTTCGACCTCGCAAACCTGACCTTCGTGAAGGGCGATACTGGCTGGATCGTCATTGATCCGCTGACTTCGGGTGAGACGGCCAAAGCCGCGTTCGAATTGCTGACAGAGCATGCGGGCGACTTCCCGATCACCGCCATGATCTACACCCACTCACACGGGGATCATTATGGCGGCTCGCGCGCGATCATGGACCTCGCCGATGGCGACATTCCAGTCATAGCGCCGGCGGGTTTCCTCGAAGAAGCCATCAGTGAAAACGTCATCGCCGGGCCGGCCATGCGCCGCCGCGCGACCTACCATGTCGGCAGCCCGCTCGGCCTCGACCCTGAACAGCGGATCGGCGCTGGCCTCGGCGTAGGCCTCGCCATCGGATCATACGACCTCGTCCCGCCAACGCAGCTGGTCTCTGAAACCGGCGAAGAACTCACGGTGGACGGTGTCCGCATGGTCTTCCAGATCACATCTGGAACCGAAGCCCCCGCCGAGTTCAATATCGGCTTTCCCGAACTCGGTGTTGCGAACATCGCCGAGAATGCGAACCCGACCCATCACAACATCCTGACGCCGCGGGGCGCAAAGGTGCGGGACGCTAAACTCTGGGCGGAATCCCTCACTGAAGCGATTGATGTGTTCGACTACGCCGATGTGCTTGTCGTCAGCCATGGCTGGCCGGTTTTCGGCAAGGAGGAGATCAAGACCTATCTTGCCAATCAGCGTGATGCCTACGCCTTCCTGCATGATCAGACTGTCCGCATGATGAACAAGGGTCTCACGCCTGAGGAAATTGCCGCTGAGATCAAGCTGCCCGACAGTGTGGGGAAACAGTGGTACAACCGCCCCTACTACGGCGACTACACCTTCAATGCGCGCGCCGTGTACCAGTTCTATCTCGGCTTCTTCGACGGCGTGCCTGCCCATCTGGCGCCCATGCCCCCTGCAGAAGCCGGACAGAAATATGTCGACGCCATGGGCGGCGCGGGCGCCGTCCTGAGCAAGGCGCAGGCTGCATATGATGCAGGCGATTACCAATGGGCGAGCCAGCTGCTGAACCATCTTGTCTTCGCCGGCGGCGACACGGCTGACG
>JAYZBJ010000211.1:0-7085 GCA_036338795.1 Pseudomonadota bacterium
GTCGCGTTCGCTTGGCCTTTCAAGATGGAGCCGTCGATCGCGCCCTTAGCGCTAATCCCCTTCTTTGTCTGTCGAGCAGTGCTCGAAGACGTTGATTGCGAATGAGCGACCTTGGCGACATGGTCCAATGAGACTTCACCAAGGCGCCCGTGTTGGTTCACGTCGTAACCTTCGACGGCTAGCTCTAGCACCGCTTCCCTAAGGCCGATTCTCAGGCAAAATTCGTCGTGCTCAAGTTCTTCTGTGCCAATTCTGATGCACGTATGAAGAGGCTTGTTCTCGGAATCGTCATTAAGCCGAATATCTAGTTCTGCAATTCTTGGTAACGGATTTCGGTGCGTCGATTTTAGGTCAGCCATACGCGAAGTTCATACACCACAGGTAAACGTTCCTACAATGGTGTCGTTGTCGGTCCCCCAACACATAGAACACGATAGATAATCTGTAGCGCTACTTCTAAAGCCCCAGTTCTTCTTCCCGCAGCTTCTTCACCTCATCCCTGAGCCGCGCCGCTTCTTCGAACTCCAGATTCGCCGCCGCTTCGCGCATCTGTTTCTCCAGATCGGAGATGACGGCTTTGAGGTTGTGGCCTGAGCCGGCTTCGATGGCGGCGGGCTTGTCTTCGGCGACCCCGCGCACGCGGCGGGACTTGCCGCCCTTGAGCTGTTGCGACTTGCCGGGCCGGGCCTCGCCCAGATCGGCCAGGATGTCGGCCACGGCGCGCTTGATGGTCGTCGGCGTGATGCCGTGTTCCTCATTGTGCGCGATCTGCTTCTCGCGGCGCCGCTCCGTCTCTTCCATGGCGCGGCTCATCGAGCCGGTCACCTTGTCGGCATAGAGCACGACGCGCGCATCGGCGTTCCGCGCGGCCCGGCCAATGGTCTGCACCAGAGAGGTTTCAGAGCGCAGGAAGCCTTCCTTGTCCGCATCGAGGATGCCGACAAAGCCGCATTCCGGGATATCGAGCCCCTCACGCAACAGGTTGATGCCGACCAGCACGTCAAACTCGCCAAGGCGCAGGTCGCGGATGATCTCGATCCGTTCCACCGTGTCGATGTCGGAGTGCATGTAGCGCACCTTCACGCCCTGTTCGTGCAGGTATTCGGTGAGGTCTTCGGCCATCTTCTTGGTCAGCGTGGTGACCAGCGAGCGCATGCCCTTGGCGGCAACCTCCTTCACCTCGGCGAGGAGGTCGTCCACCTGGTTGATATTGCCATTGTCCTTGGTGCCGGTGACGGGGCGCACCTCGACCGGCGGGTCGATCAGGCCGGTCGGCCGGATGACCTGTTCGGTAAACACGCCGCCTGTCTGCTCCAGCTCCCACGGGCCGGGCGTCGCCGAGACATGGACCGTCTGCGGGCGCATCGCTTCCCATTCGGGGAATTTGAGCGGGCGGTTGTCGATACAGGAGGGCAGGCGGAAGCCATATTCGGCGAGCGTCGACTTGCGGTTGAAGTCACCCTTGAACATGGCGCCGATCTGCGGAACCGTCTGGTGGCTCTCATCGACGAAGACGAGGGCATTGTCCGGCAGGTATTCGAACATGGTTGGCGGCGGCTCGCCCGGCTTGCGGCCGGTGAGGTAGCGCGAATAGTTCTCGATGCCGTTACAGCTGCCCGTCGCGGCCATCATCTCCATGTCATAGGTGGTGCGCTGTTCGATACGCTGGGCCTCGAGCAGCTTGTTGTGCTTCTCGAAGTGGGCAATCGTCTCGCGCAGCTCCTGCCGGATGCTGGTGATCGCATTGTTCAGCGTCGGGCGCGGGGTGACGTAGTGGCTGTTGGCGTAGAGCTTGATCGCCGGCAGCTCCTGGATCTTCTTGCCGGTCAGCGGGTCGAACTCGATGATGCTTTCCAGCTCGTCGCCGAAGAAGGAGAGCTTCCACGCGCAATCGTCATAGTGCGCCGGGAAGATGTCGAGCACGTCGCCCTTGAGGCGGAAGCTGCCGCGCTGAAAGGCCATGTCGTTGCGCGTGTATTGCAGGGCGACCAGCTGCTCGGCAACCTGGCGCGGATCGATCTGCTGGCCCTCTTCGAGCTTGAACGTCATCGAGGTGTAGGTCTCGACCGAGCCGATACCGTAGATACATGAGACCGAGGCGACGATGATCACATCGTCCCGCTCGAGGATCGCGCGGGTCGCCGAGTGGCGCATCCGGTCGATCGCCTCGTTGATGGAGGATTCCTTCTCGATATAGAGGTCCGAGCGCGGCACGTAGGCTTCCGGCTGGTAGTAGTCGTAATAGGAGACGAAATACTCCACCGCATTGTCCGGGAAGAAGGATTTCATCTCGCCATAGAGCTGCGCCGCCAGCGTCTTGTTCGGCGCGAGGATCAGGGCCGGGCGCTGCACCGCCTCGATGACCTTGGCCATGGTGAACGTCTTGCCGGTGCCCGTCGCGCCGAGGAGGACCTGGTCGCGCTCGCCGTTCTGGATGCCTTCGACGAGTTCCGGAATGGCTGTGCGCTGATCGCCCGCCGGCTCATAGTCCGACGCGACCTTGAAGCGCTTGCCGCCCTCTATCTTTTCCCACTGCCGGTCAGGCCGGTGCGGCGTCCAGTTGTCAGACGGCAGCCCGCCCGCCGCATCGCGTGCAGCGCCAGACCAGTTGAATGTCGCAGAGGCGTCCGCGACGCCGGAAGGAGAACGAGCCATGAACGGCAAGATGGGGCAGAGGGGTGGGGATGTGAAGGGGCTTCACAGCCGCTTTGCACAGCAGGCCCATCGGTCGGGTGCAGCAGTGACAGGGGGAGAGCTTGTGGACGGGGCTTGCTGACAGCGGTGTGGCTGGAGCGGTCAGTCGGCTTTGATCGACCGAGAGCTGGCAATATAGAATACGGCCAGCCGAAAGATCGCCCAAACGAGACCAGTGACCGCTGTGGCGGCGAGCACCAATGCCAGGTCGGGCGAAAATCGGCCAAGCGTCCCTATCGAGACCCCGAACAGTTGCGGAATGAGGATCAAGGTCGACCAGGCCAGTGCGAGCGTCATTAGCAGCGGGAACCACAGGCTGAACGTGCCGGACAGGCCGGACTTGGCGCGCAGGCCGTCGCGGCGGAGCCATGCCACGAGGATGCCAGCTCCAAAAACAAGGGGTAACAGGGCAAATGAAGCAAACAGGGCCTTCCGGCCCCAGCCGCTATCTTCGCTCGCTTCATCCAAGCCGAGGGCTCTTGCGCTGATGCCGTTGAAGAGAACGGTGTTTTCTCCAATCCCCATGCCGCTGCCGGAGTTCAAAAGGATGACGACACCTCTCCGCTCGGCCGGAACCATGATGGCGAGCGTTTCCACTCCAGGCGTCAGGCCAGTGTGGGAGACGGTTCCGTTCGCTTGGTCGATGTACCAGCCGAATCCGTAGAATGGCACTTCATCGCTTGCCGGGCTCATCATTTGCGATTTGCTCGCGGCGCTGATGATGTCGTCCTCGCCATTCATCATGACCGACAGGTATTGCGCCGTGTCGCGTGCGGTCGCGATGATGCCGCCAGCCGGCGCTGACATGCGCTCGGTTCTGGCCGGTCTTACGGCGCGCTTGCCGCCGAACCAGGGTGTATGGCCTCTTGCTACTTCAAGGTGGATTTCACCGTCAGTGACAAAGCTGTCCACCATGCCGACGGGAGCCAGAATTTCCGCTTCCATGTAGCTCGCATAGTCCTGTCCGCTCACCTCCTCGATGAGGGCGCCGAGAACATAATAATTCGCGTTGGAATAGTCCCAACGGCTGCCCGGTGGATGGGCAGGTGTCCACCCGGCAATGCGCTCAACCTGGCGCGTGAGCCCGTCCGCGGTCGAAGCCATTGCCGCGAGCGTGTCATTGCCCTGCAAAGTCGAATACCCACTTGTCTGCCCGAGCAGTTGCCGGATCGTGATGAGGCGACCCGGGCTATCGGAGAACGCTGAGAGATACTGCGAAATCGGCGCATCCAGATTGATGTCGCCTGCCTCGACAAGCTGCATCACTGCTACTGCTGTGAAGCTCTTGGATATAGAGCCAAGCACGAACTGCGTTTCCGGTGTGATAGCATTGCCGCTGCCCATCAGGGTTTCGCCACGCGCGCCGGAATATATTTCACCGTCTTGAAGTACCGCATAGGCAAGCCCAGGCCCGCCGTCTGCCGGTATTTCGGAGGCAATGAACTCATCGATTGGGTGGGGCGACGCACTCGCCTGGAACGCGGTGACAAACCCGCACAACGCCAACATAAACAGCCACTGCATCCTGCCCCCACTTTCCTGCACTCACTGCCGGCTTGCAGGGTGCGACTGCTCCCTGACGGGTTCCGGCACGGCCTTGGCTGCCCCTCGAAAACTGAGCCGTTGGAGGAATCTCTTATCGCATAGCTTTCGCAATTGACGATTCTCTGCCGTTACCGCTCGCGCACGGCGTTCAGTCTCGGATTGTCAGGCAGAACGATGCCGGCCGCTTCCAGCCCCGCAACAATTTTTCCTACGAGTGCTGGAGACCGGTAAACCCATCGGGCGATAGCCTTGTCATAGAAGGTGGCCAGGTCATCTCCCCACAGGGCGAGCATTTCATCCGCTGCGCGCCGGGCCTCGTCTGTCTTGCCCATAAGGCCCAACACCTGTGCGCGCACGTAGGGATCGGCGTAGTAGCCCGGCATCTTCACGCGCTCGGCCCAATCGAGGGCACGGTCCAGATTGCCTTCGACCACGTCATTATAAATGTGTGCGAAACGGTACCAGCCGGGGTGATCGGGATTGAGCCTCATGGCTGACAGGGTGAGTTCTACGCCCCTGTCTCGGTCGCCCCCGTAGAACATCATGATGCCGATCATGGCGATTGCATCAGAGTCATAGGGGTTCAGCTCAATTGCCCGCTCGGCTACGGATTTGAAGGCCCGGTATTCCCGCCGGAAGTAATGAACTTCGGCCAGGCAGAATTGGGCGTAGGAATTTCTCTGGTCCAGATCGACGGCACGCCTTGCCATGCTGAGTGCGCGGTCCCGTGAGTCCGGCAGCGGATTGAAATCGTGCTTGTACTCTTCAATCGTGATGTAGGCAGACGCCGCCCAGATATCGGCATCATGCGGTTCGGCTGCGCGGGCCCGATCAAGAAAGTTGCGTGTCTCCAAATGGTCTTCCGCGCTCAGCCGCTCCTTGAAGAGAAACGTTCGCACCACGGCATCCCGGCCTGACATGGTTCGGCTTTTCGACTGCGCAAACTCGGCAAAGTTTGCGGCCATCAGGCGGCCGTGCGGATCGGCGAGTGAAGCGGTGACGATACCGGCCAGCTCTTCAATAGCATCCAGAGGGTCACGCTCAGCGTCGAGCCCGGTTTCAAACCGCCGCGACCAGGCCACCGTGTCAGACTTGCGATCGAAGAGGCGTATGATCAGGTTGAGCTTGCCCGACCGAACGTGCTGGCTGCCGACCAGGTGAAACCGGCTGTCGGGTTTGAGAGTGTCCGACATCCGAGTGCGGAGCCAGGAGAACCTTGAAAGACCTTGGGCGATTTCGGGACCGATATCAGGCAGCGATTGCTCTCCGATGGTCTCGAATGCGGAAATGGTGACAATAGGTAACCCAGCAATAGCCAACTCTTCCGGGGTTGGCTCTTCCTTGTCCGGTGAGATCACGCTTTCTGAAACGACCAGTTTGTAACCGCGCTTCGGTACCGTTTCGATGGAGACCGATGAGGTGTTCAGTATGCGGAATGACTTGCGCAGCGAGGATACCGCGCGGGTCAGACTTTCATCCGCGCCGTGTCGCTTATGCCAGAGAGTCTCAAGCAGGGCATCTCGGCTGACAACGCTATTGGGTTGCTCCGCCAGCATCGAAAGCAGATCCATCACAAGCGGCTCCAACCGTACTTCGATCTCGCCAGATGCAAGTGTGTTTGCGCCGGCCTGGATCACGACGTCACCGATTTGCCGGCTGCGGATAGTCTCAGCCTTGCCGCCCAATGGCCTGAAATCACTCATTAATTGAGTCTAGGCGAGAAGCTTCAGGAAATCATCACCTTTTCTTCGGGTTTCCCGCAGGACGCTTCGCAGGCGCTTGTCCAGTCTTCCTCTGGTCCGGTTTTCAACATGGAGGAGATACCTGATGACTTATGAAACCACCAAATTCCCATCCAGCCGAAAGGCGATGCTGGTCGGGGCGTCAGCGATGATCGCGCTGGGCGCGGCCTGGGCATCACCGTCGCATGCGGCGGAGTTTCAGCCGGGTGACGATATCAAGATCACCTATTCGAAGATTACCGAAGGCGCCGGGGGCAATGCCTGGATCAAGGAAGATCCAGCGATTGTAAATCGCGGCGTAATCAGCCGGGTCGAAGTCTGCGGCGGGCGCTATATCGACGGTATCACCTTCTTCTACAAAGGGCGCCGGGGGACGAAGTTTGGCGGCAATGGCGGAAACTGTGAGTCGTTCTACGTTCCGAAGGAGCAGTTCATCAATGAGGTGATCGTCTGGAGGGGTGACTGGATCAACGCCATCCAGTTTGTGACAACCGATGGCGAAGGCGGGCGCAGTGAATCGAAGGTGTATGGTGACCCTGCCGGTGCGGCGCGTGTCCCCGTTCAGGCGCCCGATGGTGGATCGCTCCGCATGGTTCACGGGAAGGGCGGGGCTTACGTCAATCAACTCGAGCTCGCCTTCGGCCTGCCTTACTATATCAGCGATATCGACATCCGGTTCGACAAACCCCTGAAGGAGATCGTCGCCAGCGATCCCAAGCAGATCGATGTGGTGCACGGCGATAATTGCGGCAACAGTCGTGGGTCGCTCGAAATGGAAAACGCCTTCTCGAAATCCGTTACCGAGTCTCACAATTTCACGTTCAGCAATACGACCGGGTTCGAGCTATCGACTGAGGTGAACGTGGGATTGCCGGTGTTGGCCGAAGGCAAAATTGGAATTTCTGCGAGTTCTGAATTCACCTTCGAAAAATCGGAAGGCGCCGAAACCACGGAGACCGTTTCTCGTGGCTACAAATACTCCGTGCCACCCGGACGGCGGATTGACGGCGCTTATGTCGCCAGAACGGCCGATGTGGAGCTGCCGTTCACGTACAACTTGTACCACTACAGGAATGGAAATCGGGACGACCATCTCAAGCCATC
>JAYZBJ010000212.1:0-13576 GCA_036338795.1 Pseudomonadota bacterium
TTCGCACGACCGGATTGCGGTCGCGCCGATCCCGATGGATGGGCTGGGAGCAGCGATAAATGATCGTCTGGTCCGGGCTGCCAATCGGGGCTAGAACTGCGTCATGCATCCGGCACCGGCCTTTCTGGACACTGATCGCGACCGGCTCCTGAGACGGATCGAGGCTTGGCCGTTTGCACTGGTTCTCGGCGTTTCGGGCGAACGCGCCCACGCAGCCCACACACCAATCATCCGAGGCGAAGATACCTCTCTGCTTTTTCACCTGTCCGCGCACAATCCGGCCTGCAAGGCCATCGCTGAGCATGGACACGCGCAAGCCATCTTTCTTGGGCCCCACGACTACATCTCGCCCGATTGGTATGGCCTGCCGGATCAGGTACCGACGTGGAATTACCTTTCGGTCGAAGCTGAAGGACCGGCAGAACCACTGTCACAAGACGAAACGACAAGATTTCTGGACGCGTTGTCAGCGCGGTTCGAGGAAGACCTCTACCCAAAGCCGGAATGGACCCGGGACAAGATGACCAAAGGCCGTTTTGAAAACATGCTGAATGGCATCACGGCCTTTCGCCTGGTACCAGAGCGGCTGGAAGGCACGACAAAGATCAGCCAGAACAAACCCGCTGAAGCGAGAAAGCGTGCGGGCGCTGCCTTGAAAGCTGTCGGCGGCGACCCAACCCTTTCCGTGATGATGGAGCGCGATTGATGACACGCCCGCCCGAAGAATTCCTGACAGACGCAAAGGCGCTGCTAGGCGCGAAAGGATGGAGCGAGGACGCGGACAAACTGTCCGAAGTCGCCTCGCCCTGGCGCGGCACCTATAAAGGCGAGACGCCATTCCTCGCCATGCCCTCAAGCACGGATGAAGCCGCGGCGCTGGTAAAGCTTTGCGCGAAATATCGCGTCGCCCTCGTTCCACAAGGTGGCAATACGGGGCTTGTCGATGGCGGTACCCCGCATGGCGAGATCACGGTTTCGATGCGGCGGATGAACAAGGTTCGCGCTGTCGACGTCCGCAACAATTCTCTGACCATTGAAGCGGGCGCGCCCCTCGTGGACGCACAGGCCGCGGCCGACGAAGCGGACCGTTTTTTCCCGCTATCGCTGGGGTCTGAAGGGCAGGCCACGATTGGCGGATTGATTTCAACGAATGCTGGCGGCGTAGCCGTGCTTCGATACGGCATGATGCGGGACCTGATCCTCGGGCTCGAAGTCGTCCTGCCCTCCGGCGAGGTCTGGGACGGGCTCTCGGGCCTTCGCAAGAACAATACAGGATACGATCTGAAGCATCTGTTCGCGGGCGCCGAAGGCACGCTTGGCCTGATCACGGCCGCGACGCTGAAGCTATTTCCAAAGGTAGCGAAGGCGACCGGCTGGGTGATCTGCAACTCGGCAACCGACGTGGTCGACCTGCTGGCGCTAGTGCGCGATCATGTCGGCGACACGGTCACAAGCTTCGAGATCATCCCTGCCCGCGCTATCGAAATGGTACAGGCAGATGTTCCGAACACGCGTGACCCGGCCCCCTCCCCCTTGCCGTGGCGGGTGCTCGTGGAAGTCTCGATGTCGCGAGAGGACCAGGCGCGAGAAGCGCTCATGGAAGCGCTCGGCGCAGGCATCGAAAAAGGTCTCGCCGACAATGTGCTCATCGCCGAAAACCAAGCCCAGGCTGACAGTTTCTGGCATATCCGGGAGACGATACCGCTTTCCAAGCGCGCCTACGGCACGGCCATCAATCATGATGTATCCGTTCCCGTATCGGCGATTCCGGCATTTCTGGATGCGACGGAAGCTGAGATCCACAAGGTGGCCGAGGAAGCGCAGATTGTCGCCTTCGGTCATGTGGGGGATGGCAATCTGCATTACTCGGCTTGCGAACCGAAAGACGCAAACAGCCCGGTCCTCTCCAACCATGCTGGCGAGATAACGCGCATCGTTCACGAACAGGCCATGAAATTCGGCGGCTCAATCAGCGCAGAACATGGAGTCGGTCGACTCAAGCGGGATGAACTGGAGCGCATCCGTCCGCCCGCCGCGACGGAAGCGATGCGGGCGATCAAGCTCGCGCTTGACCCTAAAGGCATCATGAACCCCGGCCGCGTCGTCAGCGTCTAGGCGGCGACCGCCTCAGACGGCAGGCCGGGGCTTCGGCTCCGCCTGCGCCCAGATGCGAGCACAAGCAGCGCCACGAGCGCGATACTGGTTGCCTGAGAGGAAAACACTTCCAGCATCACCGCAAAGAACCAGGATGGCAGGCCGCGCGACGGCGCTTCTGCGTTCAGCACTTCAGGCCCACCCTCGCCAAGCAGGCTGAGCTGCGCGGCTTCGATCTTGGCCTCCAGTTCAGCCCGGCGCTTTGCCAGGCCGAGCTCATTCTGCGCGTCCCTGTATGGCTTCTGATGCGTGCGCCCTGCCGCCTCGACGCCCCGTAGATAGGCTTCCAGCCCTTCCACCGAACGTGTCTCAGCGGGGATACCATCCAGCTGGCGCTGGTACCCCTCGATCTGTGCCTCAATGACCGATCGAGCGTTTTCCGCCGCCTCGGCAGAATTCAAACGCGCATCCTGATTGGTCTGCATGAACATCGCCGTGCCCAGAACGCTGGTGGCAGCACCGGCGAAAGCGAAGATGAGCGCTCGCGTGCCTTCCTTCCGCCGCCCCCCGGACACGTGCCACCAGAAGAAGGTGAACCCGCCGAATGAGCAAACCGATGCGATGACCCCGGCCCATCCCCAGATCTGCCCCTGTGTGTCATCCGCGACGCTCGCGCTGAACGCCTGATAATTGGCGAAAGCTGACAGCCCTGCAGCGGCGAGGCCCGCACCAAGGAAGACGAGCGACAGGAGAAGGATGATCAGTGCCTCGAAGATACCCCGCTCCCTGCGAGGATGCACCGAACTGTCGGCGGTCTTGTCCGTTGCTTTGTCATCAAGCTTCGGCTGCTCAGGTGCCTGAGACGCTCCAAGCGGCTGGTCATCAAGCAACTCGGCACGCCACGTCTCGACCTCTTCCTCGCTCGCTTCTTCGGCGGCAGCGGGTTTAACGGCAGGCAGCTGGTCCCGGCGCAGCGGAATGATCTCCGCTTCGGTGAAGCTGTCCGGCTCCGGCATGACTTCGGCGTCTTCCAGCTCACTGAGATAGATCCTGATCGGTGCTGACACGCCGCAGCTGGAACAACGAGCTTGTCCGTTCTCGAGGCTTAGTTTGAGCGCGCGCGGCGCATTGCAGGCCGGACACTCCACGCGCGCAACGTTGCTGCCGCCGAAAGCCTCTTCAAATCCGTGAGCGACCAGCATGGCCCACAACTCACCATTGCGTTGCCGACTAGCTTCCATGAAATTGTGCCCTGCTCGTTGAATTCCGTGATCACCAGCAGAACACTAAGAGAACAAATAGAGAATTAAGTCAACACGAACCTGCCGGACAGCCCGTTCTGGCGATAGGTTGGTTAACTGACCTCAGAGATCTGCGGACCGGGAAAGCTCAGATTGCCGGCAGTGCGCCCGGCCAGAGGCCCTCCAATCACGAAAAAGTTTCCACAAAAGCAGCCAGCGAGACAGATCGCCCCTTTTCGGACATGATAATCATTCTTAAGATTCTGATAGTGGACGCAGTCCAGACTGCTTGTGCCGCACAGATTTCCGGAGGAATACATGCCCAGAATACCGCGTTCGCTTGCGATCCCCAAAACGTGGAAGACCTTTAACTTCGCAAGCTTCTTTGCGGCCATTCTCTATCCAGCTCTCGGGCTGGCGCTGCTCATTACCATGGTGGCACTTGGCTTCGGGCTGACCCAAATCGAACTGAAACTCTGGTACTTGCCGCTTTCGCTCGGGGTAATCGCCCTGACGATCTTCGTCTGCAATGCCGGCATCGGCCCACTTCACCGACTGATGCAGCACCGCGCGGGCGAGATGCGCTGGCCCGCCCAGGTGCTGACCATGCTCAATCTGATGATCGCGATGCAGGGCAATGTGAAGGACTGGGTCAATTATCACTCCCAGCACCACCGCTTTGCCGATGGACCGGGTGATCCGCACAATCCGTTTGAGTCCAAGCGCTGGGCATGGGTCGGCTGGATCCTGTTCCGCGACCGTAAGGACCTTGTACGGCCGATGCCAATGTGGCTGAAAACGCACCCGGTCATTGTCTGGATGGACGGTTTCTACAATTCCATTTCGCTGGTGATCCACCTGATCATTCCGGCTGCGATCTACCTCATCGTTTGGGCGGCTGGCGGCTCTCTCGTGCTGACGGGTATCATTCACGCTTCCGTCGTGATCGGCCGCGCGATCCAGTTCCATGCTACAAATTACGGCATCAACGTTCTGGGCCACTTGCCGACGCCGAAATGGGTCGACCATTTTATCGCCCTCCTGACGGGCGGTGAGGCGTTCCATGATCACCACCATGATGAGCCTGTGTCGGCGCTTCACCGCCCGCGCAAGGGCGTCTGGAACCGTATTGTCGACTATAACGGCACGATGCTGCTCTTCTACGAAAAGCTCGGCTGGGTTCGGAACCTCAAGATCGCTCCGAAATTCGCGTGACACGCCAATCCAGAAGCGACCGCGTCGCTATCAGGCACAAGACTGTCCTGTCTGACGATTGGGCAAGCCTGACCAAATACGCGTTCGATTTCAGACGCAAAGATGGCACCCAGGAGCTGTTGGACCGTGAGGTCTATGACAGGGGGGAAGCCGCTGCCGTCCTGCCTTTTGACGAAGAGCGCGGCACAGTCCTGCTGACACGGCAGTTTCGCCTCCCTCCCTACCTGGACGGGGCGGGCGATGGTGCTTGGATGATTGAGGCCTGTGCTGGTCTGCTGGACGGAGACAGTCCCGAGCAGGGAATTCGCCGTGAAGCGCTTGAGGAGATTGGATACCGGCTTCACGATTTGACGCTGGCTTGCCGCGTCTATTCAAGCCCGGGCGGCGTGAAGGAGCGCATTTGGCACTTCCTGGCCCGATATTCGCCGGCTGACCGCATCGAAGAAGGCGGCGGCCATGCCGGCGAAGGCGAAGAGATCGAAGTGATCGAGATGCCGTTGGACGACGCATTCGCGATGATTGCCTCAGGCGACATCATGGATGCGAAGACGGTGCTACTCCTGCAACATCTCAAGCTTGAGATGGGAGGCGCTTAGGCCTCGGTCAGGTCAGCCATTGCCGCATCTGGCGCGTTCTTCATGACGGACGCAATGCCATTGTCGCGGCCAGATTCGGTCTTGTAGCTTTGCGACGACCCGACGACTTGGCCATTGGCGGCTTTCAGGTTGAAGGAGAACTTGCCGCTCGAGCCTTCTTTCTTTTCGAAGCGGGCTTCGTCGGCGGCATTTGTCTTGACCGACTCAATACCGTTGAGCGCACTCGCACGTGCCTTGTAGCCTTCGCTGCTGAGAATGATCTCCCCATTACCTGCTTTCAAACGGAAGCGGAATTCGCCCGCCTTGTCATTATAAAGCTCAAACTTTCCAGCCATGATCTGTTCCTTTTGCTACAGTTCGCGAGAATTGAACCATGGTCTGGTTGCCGCGCCCGCTTCAATTGTCAAGGTGATGGCAGGCCGCGCTGGCTAGCCAATCAGAAGCAGCCCACGCAGCGCATAAGCGATCACGCCAACGACCACGAGACTGGCGATTGCGATGCCTGCGAACCAGACGAGCTGACGCCCTAGCGGGCGCTTTTCCTCGCCGCTTTCGTCGGGGCCTTCAGGGTCGAACATGTCAATCATGGTAGGACTCTTCGGGGTCCACCTTTCCCCAGAAGAGGGAGTAAACGTATCCTGTATAGATCAGGATGACCGGCAGCATGACGGACGCCCCGAACAACATCAAAGCAAGCGCATTGTCGCGTGCAGCGGCCTCCCAGATATCCACTTCGAACGGAACCAGGTTCGGAAAGAGGCTGACTGCAAGGCCGAGATAGCCTGACAGGAATATCCCCGCAGAAAGCACGTATGGTCGCCAGTCCGGTGCGTGCACCTTCATCATCAGGTCTCGCGCTGTCAGAATGACAAGCATGATCCCGATGAGTGGAATCGGAGCGAGCGGCAGGAGCTTGGCAGGTTCGACAGCCGTCATGGAGAAGCCCCAGCGTTCCGTCACCCGTGGATCAATTGATAGCGTCGCGAGGCTCACAGCCGCGAAACAGATTGCCACGCCTGCGAGCGCCATCAGGGCGCGTTTTCGAGCCCACTTCTGCACGTCCCCTTCTGTTTTCAGGACAAGCCAGCAAGCGCCGAGCAGCGTGTAACCAATCGCCACCGAGATCGCGACGAGAATGGTGAAGGGAGACAGCCAGTCAAAGGCACCGCCGGCAAAGGCGCGGCCCTCCACTTCAACCCCCTGAATGAAGCCGCCAAGGATCAGCCCCTGCGCAAGCGCAGCGGTAAGGGAGCCGCCAAAGAACGCGCCGTTCCAGAACAACCGGGTCGGTCTACGCACCGCCTTGTGCCTGAACTCGAAGGCAACACCCCTGAATATCAGCGCCGCCAGCATCAGCAGGACTGGAAGGTAAAACGCCGGCATCAGGATCGCATAGGCCAGCGGAAAAGCCGCAAACAGGCCCCCACCGCCGAGGATGAGCCAGGTTTCGTTGCCATCCCAAACCGGCTCAATGGAGGCGGTCATGAGATTGCGCTCATCATCACTCCTGGCGAGCCCCGTCAGGATACCGACGCCAAGGTCCATCCCGTCCAGCAATACGTAAAGCATGACAGCGACGGCAATCAGGACAGACCAGATAAGGGGGAGATCCATGTCAGTCGCTCCTATTCCGCCGGTTGCGGTTTGCTGGATGGCACTTCTGCCGGGTCATCAACGGAAGCAAGCGGACTACCCGGAGCACGGTTTTCGCGTTCTGGTGGGTCTGCCGGGTCATCGCCGAAGCCGCGGGTCGCGATGCGCGCCATGTAGACGGTACCTGCCGTAAAGATGATGGCGTAGACGATCATGAACACGAGCAGCGATGTCGCGACCTGCCCTGCGGAAACGGGCGCGATACTGTCTTCCGTTCTGAGAGCACCATAAACTGTGAAAGGCTGGCGGCCGACTTCGGCGACAACCCAGCCAGTGATCACGGCAACAAAGCCGAGCGCACCACTGGGCACGGCAAGCCAGTGGAAGATGCCGGGCTTGTCGATCCGCCCCCGCCACCAGAGCACACAGCCCCATATGCCCAGTGCGAGCATCACCATGCCCGCCCCCACCATCGCGCGGAATGCCCAGAACACGATGAAGACCGGAGGACGATCCTCCTTCGCAAAGTCCTTCAGGCCCTGCAGCGGCTCGTCCGTGGCGAACAGGTAAGGACTGGTGCCTGGAACGGTAATTTCCGCGATGTTGCGCTCATTTTCCTCATCGGGCAGCGCAAACAGCACGGTGCCCTGCACATCGGCGGTGTCCCACCAGCCCTCGATGGCGGCAACCTTGGCCGGCTGATAATGGTGTGCAACCTCACCAGACCAGTGCCCTGCCCAGATCTGCAAGGGCATCAGCACGGCCAGTGTTCCGGCCGCCATCCGTATCTGCCAGCGTGTCGGCTCAGAAGAGAGACCGCGGATCACCTGCCAGGCGCCGGCGGCCAGAATGACAGCGGCCGTCGTGATGAACGCGGCGAGCATCATGTGCACATAGCGAGACGGAAAGCTCGGATTGAAGATCACGGCCATCCAGTCGGTCGCATAGAAATTGCCCGTCTCCGGGTCGATCGCGAAGCCTTGCGGCGTCTGCATCCAGCTATTGGCAGACAGGATCCAGAAGGCTGAGATCGTCGTTCCGATGGCAACCGCACAGGTCGCGATGAAGTGCAGCCGGTTGCCGACACGCTTCCAGCCGAACAGCATCACACCAAGGAAGGTGGCCTCAAGGAAAAAGGCCGTCAGCACTTCATACCCCAGAAGCGGCCCAATCACGCTCCCGGCCTTGTCCGAGAAGACTGACCAGTTGGTGCCGAACTGGTAGGACATCACAACGCCGGAAACGACGCCCATCGCAAAGGCGAGCGCGAAGATCTTCACCCAGTGAAGGTAGAGACGCTTGAAGACATCCCGCTTGGTCCAGAGCCAAAGGCCCTCGCACACGGCGAGAAAGGCCGCCAGGCCGATCGTGAATGCCGGAAACAGGATGTGGAACGCAACGACAAACGCGAATTGCAACCGCGACAGGATGAGGGCGTCGAGTTCCATCGGCCAGGCTCCAGCTGTTTTTCCGTCCCCAAGCTATAGATTCGCGGCATGACATTCAAAACAAACCAGTCCGTCGCGCGTCAGGATAGCGCAGATTTCATCGCAAATTGTGAGGTTGAGTGCGGCCGGCTCGCTCGTTACTAGGAGCGCCATGCCCAATTACAAACTCATCGCCTGGGACTTTGATGGCGTCCTGAATGCCAATGTCCGCGACGGCGTATTCCAGTGGATGACCACGTTTGAGCAGGATACGGGGCTGTCGGTTCAGTCCCTCGCCTCTTACCTCTTCACAGGCCGCTTTCAGAAAGCAATGGTCGGCGAGGCAGACCTTCACGAACTGGTCGGTGAATGGGCCAGCAAGGAGGGCGTCCCCCATCGCGCAGGCGAAGTTGTCGATTACTGGTTCGACAAGGACCACATCCCCGATGAGAAGACGCTTGCCATCGTCCGCAAGGCCCGCGAAGCGGGTATCATCAACGTCATTGCCACGAACAATGAAGTCTATCGCGCTGACTGGATCGAGGAGATGGGCTTTGGTGAGCACATGCACACCGTCTTCGCTGCCGGGCGGATGCGGCTCGCAAAGCCCGACCTTGCCTATTTCAAGCATATTGAAGATGCGCTCGGCTACTCAGGCCGCGACATCATTCTCGTCGATGACATGGAAGAGAATGTAGAGGCGGCTCGCCAGCACGGATGGGATGCGCATCACTTCACGCCAGGCAGCCATGAGGCCGTCGCCGCCGCAATCGGTATCTCGCTTCACGACTAGGGTGCCGCTCAAATAACGTCCCACAAAAGAAAAACCCCGGCCAAATGAGCCGAGGTTTTCCATGAGTGTCCGGTATTTCGGAAGAAGATCAGGCGGCGATCGCCTCTTCCTTCTTCTTGGGATCGCGAAGCACATAGCCGCGGCCCCAGACAGTCTCGATATAGTGTTCACCGCTCGGATTGTCTTTCGTAGCGGTCGCCTTGGCGAGCTTCTTGCGGAGCTTACAGATGAAGACGTCGATGATCTTCAGCTCTGGCTCATCCATGCCGCCATAGAGGTGGTTCAGGAACATTTCCTTGGTGAGCGTCGTCCCCTTGCGCAGGGAAAGTAGCTCGAACATCTGGTATTCCTTGCCGGTGAGGTGAACGCGATCACCTTCGACTTCAACAGTCTTGGCATCCAGGTTGACCACAATCTCGCCGGTGCGGATGACGCTCTCGGCGTGGCCCTTGGAGCGGCGAACGATTGCCGTAATCCGTGCAATCAGCTCGTCCTTGTTAAACGGCTTGGTAAGGTAGTCGTCAGCGCCGTAGCCGAGCGTCTTAACCTTTGCCTCAATGTCCGGATTGCCCGAAAGGATCAGGACTGGCGTGTTGATACGCGCCATACGGAGCTGCTTGAGCACTTCGTAACCGGAGATGTCCGGCAGGGACAGGTCGAGAATGATGATGTCATACTCGTACACCTTGCCGAGGTCGACGCCCTCTTCCCCAAGGTCGGTGGTGTAAATATTGAAACCGGCTGCTTTGAGCATAAGCTCGATGCTGCGGGCCACCGAGTTGTCGTCTTCAATTAGAAGAACTCGCATGTTGTTGCTCCCGAATCACTGTAGCGACACCGTAGCCGCCCCGTTAACCAATGTGAATCTACGGTCCGTTAATTACCAAGAGTTTAACGTGGATAACTCTTCGGCCCTTTTTGTTCATACCTCTTAATAGTGCAGGTCTTCGCCATGCCCGCCCCCGATAAGGGTTTGTGCAATAGCTATTGCGTCCTGCACCGGCTGCGCCGTCGGATCCGTCGAGATCAGGGTGCGCTGGCTGCGAATCGCTTCACGCACCTTCTCGTCGCGCATGACGATGCCGGCGAGTGACGGACGGAAGCCCAGAAACTGCTTACAGGCCCGTGCGATGGCCTCGAAGGTCTGCTGACCCATGGCGCGCGTATTGGCCTGGTTGATGATGATGCCCTGCTCGACATCCGGCGCGTAACCGCGAAGCACCTTGATGAAGGCGTAGCCGTCAGTCATCGAGGATGGATCATCGGTGATCACCATGAGAGCCTTGTCCGCAGCGCGAGCCAGTCGCATGCAGTTGGCCTCGATTCCCGCGCCAAGGTCCAGCACGACCTTGTCGTACTGAAGGGCCAGCGCAGAAAGCCCCGCTGCGAGGCGGGCAACTTCTTCTGACGAAAGCTCAGCAAGCGCACCGGAACCGGAGCGCCCCGGAAGGACGTCGAAACCGCCCTGCCCCGCGCCGCCGTCTACGTTGATGACCGCGTCCTCGAGTTCGATCCAGCCGGCGATGACCGCGGCGAGGTCGGTCTCAGGTGCGATACCGAGCTGAACGTCGACATTGGCGAGACCGAGATCCCCGTCGACAAGCAGAGTGCGCTGCCCGGCCTGTGCAAAGGCGCTGGCGAGCGTAATGGACATGAAGGTCTTGCCGACACCGCCCTTACCGGAGGCAACGGCGATGATCTGGCCCTGCTTGGCACGGCGGGGCGGAATCTTGCCCTGCGATCCGGCAGGCCGGTCCATGGATTTGGGAAGCATGAAGCTCATCTCATGCAGCTCCTTTCAGCGCGATATCTGCCGGCGCTTCTTCCAGCAGTATTCTTGATAGCCTTCCTGGCGCAGCCGGTACGAGGCCGCCGCCAATGAAAGGCGTTACAGCGAGATGGGCGAATGCGATGCCCGCCCCTGAAAGGGCCGCTACGATGCCGCCGCGTCTGCGCGTAACATCAAGCTTGGTGACAATCGCCCGGCGCACGCCAACGGATGCGAAAGCGCGCGCGGCTTCTGCCTGGTCATCAGGATGGCCTTCTGCCGAGATAACCAGAACAGGTTCGGCGTCTATGACATTAACGAGGTCCTTGAGGCTTGCCATGTCCTCTTCGTCGAAGGGAACAATTGCAGGCAAATCGATAACACACCGGTAACCATCGGTGCGAGACTTGCGAAGCAGGTCAAACAGCGCATCAGGTGTTCGTGCCGCCCGGATCTGGCGCTGCTCAAGCTCCAGATAAGCGGCCAGCTGGGCGCCACCGGCCGTCGAGTCGAGATCGGCGGCAACCGGAAGGATTTCTGCATTTGTGACAGCGGCGCGGCGTGTCAGCTTCGCAGCGGTCGCCGTCCGGCCATGCCCGGGAGGCCCAACCAGAAGGACATCGCGCGTCGGCTTTGCCGGAATCGGATCACAGGTGATCAGCGCATCCAGGCCCGACGCCATGATCTCGGCTGGGTCCTGCGTGCGGGAACTCATCGGAAGGCCGGCATCGGCGACACGCTCAGCAAACCGCTCTGGCGCGCCATGCCATATAAGAGCGTCGCGCACGCGATTGCGCAGCGGATTATCCTGCGGCCTGCCAGGCGCATTGTTACGGTTCAGACGGGCGACAAAACGCGGCTCACTCGGCACCATGCCGCCACCAAGTTTGTCAGTCGCCGCACGGACTTCGACACCGCCAGGAACTTCGCGCTCAGACAGGATGATCGCATCCTCGCCCATCTCGGCAAAAATCATCGCCTTGGCGGCTTCGAACGACTCAGCTGCGAACATTTTCATGCGCATGGGCAATTCACTCCACTTCCGGAATCACACCTTCGTCCGAAAAGGTTAACGAAATCTGTTAATCTGTTAGGAAACGGGAAACAGGTTGTGAATGAACGGGGTTAATTCACATTCACTGCAGCCACGCCTCCAGCAGCTGAATCAGGCGGCGCGCTGCTCGTCGACGATTTCCGAAAGCTTAACGCCAAGCTGACCATCGGCCACCACAAGACGGCCACGCGCCATCAGACGGTCGGATACATAGATATCGATTGGCTCATTGGTGCGCTTCTGAAGCTCAACGATCTCACCTTCGCTGAGATTGAGCAGTTCCTCGACCGGCATGCGCGCCTCACCGAGCACGACATCAACCTGGACAGGCACGTCGAAAAGACTCGAATTTGCGGCAGGCTTCTCGGCCATGAAAACTACCCCGTCCTGGTCGGCGAATCAGCACCCTCACCCGGATTTGGTTTCCGAGTTATGAATGGTCACAGCAAGCACACGCTGCAGGCTTCAGAGGTGGAAGAGATTACCCTGTCCGTCAATAAGCTCTGCAGCCAGTGACCGCACCTGCGCCATCGCTTCGGTGCGTGTTTCTTCAGAAAAGGACGCGTTTTCAAGAAGTTCAGCGAGTGCAACTATCTGTGTAAGGGCTTTGCGCAGCGCTTCGGATGACGCCTTCATGGCATCGGCCTGTATCTGGATCTGCTCGTCGCGCAGCAATTCGGCGGTCGATCGCCGCGTGTCCTCAAGCAGGGCTGCCAGCTCGGACACGCGCAAGGTGATCTTGTCTGGCTCGTCTTCAACGGTCTCGAAATCGCTGCGAAAATCGAATGGTGTGACGCTGCTGACAGATGCCGCACTCATTCGACCAGCTCATCCAGTTCAGCAGCGCCGGACAGGATATCGCCGCGCTTGGCAAGTGTGCGCGCAATGGCGATGATCTCACGTCTCGCGCGGTCAATTTCAGAGCGGCGAACCGGCCCAGCTGCCTCTATTTCAGCAACCAGCATCTCGCCGGCGCGCTTGGTCATGTTGGCCAGGAACACCTGACGCACCGCCTGCTTCGCCCCCTTGAGCGCCATGGCCAGGTCAGAGCGATCAATGCTCGACAGTATGGTCTGGATCGCTGCCGGATCGAGGGAAGCGAGGTCGTCAAAAGTAAACATAAGCGCTCGGATACGCGCGGCACTTCCCGGCTCGGTCTCGTCCAGCGCAGCCATAAGACCCTGCTCGGCCTGCGGGTCGAGCTGGTCAAATATGCGCGCTACATTCTCCACGCCGTCACCGCTTCCCCGGCCCGGCGCCTGCTGGATGAAGTCGTGCATTGCGGTCTCGATGAGATTTAGGGCATCGGGGTGCACCCGGCCCAGCGTCATCAGCCGGGTCAGCGCCTCAGTGGCGAGGTCTCGCGGCAGGATGCGCACAGTCCGCGCAGCAATATCGGCGGAAAGCCGGGACAGGATCAGGGCGACAGTCTGTGGATGCTCACACGAGATGGAACGGGCAATCGCCGACGGCTGAAGTTGCTCAACGGCTGACCAGACGGAGTTTTCATTCGCCGCTTCGGGCGCTTCACCGCGAAAAGCGTCAACGAACGCACTTGCTTCTTCAGTGCTCGGCAGGTTTGCGCTTCCCTCGGACATCGCGCGGCTGAGACGGTCCGCATCGGCCGGATCGAGTTCAGCCCACACAGCATTCGCGGCCGGTCCGAGCACACGCATCAACCGCGCGGCACGTTGCGCCCCTGCTGTCTCATTGAAACCAGATTGCTCAACTGTGGCTGGCAGGCTCATGAAGCACTCCCATCATTCAACCAGCTCTTCAGGATACTTGCTGTTCG
>JAYZBJ010000213.1:0-4664 GCA_036338795.1 Pseudomonadota bacterium
GGCCCCGGTGACATGGAAGCAGCCGAACCTGTAATCCGCAAGACAGGATCGTTCATGTCATGGTTAACAGGAAGGGGGCGAAGCCTGTCCACAGCCCCGCCAGACTTGCCCACAGGGCGACGGCAAACCTGTGCACAAATCCAAAAATTAACCTTGCACCCCCTCGACTCACCCCCGTTTTTGCGAGATCGTTTCGGAACGCCAACGAAGTCCGCATGAGGAGCAAACCTCACCACCGGACCAGCTGGCCAAGCACGTCGCCCCCGAAGGCGCCGGCCCGGACAGGAGCAAGGTAGCGAGAGCTGCAAGGCAAGGGTCCAGGCAAGGCAGCGGGACAAAAACCGGGCGACGTCCGCGAGGCAGGATCGCGACCTGCCAGACGGTGCCGTAAGTCGTGACCGGGGCGCGCAACCGAAACACGGCAGTTCTGCCGCAGGCATATGTTTCCTGCCATGGGAAACAAGTCGGCGGCGGGCCAAAGGCAGAAGCCCCTTAACGGGACGACCTGCCGTTGGCGGCAACGGGAAACGATGGTGGTGTCAAAAGCTGCGAAACGCCCCTGCGCCAGTGATCAAGGCAGGCTGGGCCGATGGGCCCAAAACCGGACCGGCAGCCAAAGATCACAAAACGGGTAACCGACTGGATGCCGCGAGCGGTGCACACGCAACCGGCAAAAGGAAAGGCGCCCGGGTGTCTTGAACCACGGACGCCTCATTCGCTGTCACAAGTGTCTGAGTAGGACGATTCGAGATACATTGGAAGGCGCGATTTGTTCTTTCGGGGACGAAGTCGCGCCTTTCTTTATTTCGAGAGCCCACTCCAAAAAACCGACCTTTCCAGAATTTCAGAGAACCCGTTCGCCAGCCTGCGCGTTCGAAGCTCATCTCTGACCTTCCGGAAAGGATCCAGCCCATGACCACGAACACGCTCAAGAAGAGCCTCCTCGCCGCTATCCTGTTTGGCAGCTGCGCCCTCAGCGGCTGCGTCGCCGCGATTGCTGGCGCTGCTTATGTCGCCGGTGAGGAGATCAATGAAAATGACGGTGACTTCGATCCGCTGGACGAAATCGTCGACGGCGAATAGCCACTGCTCTCGAAGCCCTTGCCGAAACATCTGGCGAGGGCTTCTTTCAGCTTGAGACCAAGCAGCTGCTTCATCGCGATCCGATCAGGCTCTGTTCCAACAACCGGTTTTCAGGCTTCACTGACCGATTGAGGCCTCATCGGCCGATCCGGAGTTTGGGCCGTCCCCTCTTTCCCCCTCCGCCCAACACCGCTACAAAACGTGCCTTGCGAAATAGACCGCACAGAATGGTGACGGGGGACCCGACAGTATGTTCGAGCTTGTGGCGCTGCATGAGTGCGATCCAAGGCAGATTGCCGAATTCATGACCCTCAACAGAGAGCGCTTCCGGCCTTATTCTCCAACCCGGTCAGACAATTACTTCACGCGCGAACACTGGAAAGCGGCGTGCAAGATCGCCAAGACCGAATGGCGTGAAGACCGTGCCTATCGGTTTTGCGTTGTTCACAAGAATGAAAGCGTGATCGCGAAGATTGACCTGGATCATATCAGCCGCGGGCCGTTTCAGGCTGCCACCATAGGCTACATGCTGGACCGTCGGCATGAAGGACAGTCTGTCATGCGTCGTGCACTCGAGGACGTTCTTGAACTGTCTTTCGGAGAATTTGGACTTCACCGCGTCGAAGCGGCCATAATGCCGGACAATCAGAGATCCCGGAACCTCGCCACTCGGCTTGGATTTCGAGAGATTGGTCTCGCCGAGCGTTATCTGGAACTGGATGGCGCCTGGCGAGATCACGTGCTTTACGAAATCAATGAGGCGAATTTCTCTCCTCGTGCGGGAATGGAAACCTGATTTTTTGTCACAAAACGGGAATATGCCTGCAAACCGCCGTTCAGGGGCCATTAAAGCGGTATAATGTATGCATATACGGGTTGACCGTCCCCAGCCCGCTAGCCCTAATGAGACAGCTGGGGGCCCATCTGGCCTGTGACTTTGTCGTCGCAGGCGCATTGATAAACGCGTAGATTGGCCGTCATGGACGCTAAAAACCCGAAACACCCGGACCACCTGCCGACGGTGACCCCGATCCAGAATGGCACTGGAACGCCATCGGAACACTTTCAGACGCTGTCTGACGCGCGGGCCGCTGGCAAGAATTTCCTATGGATGGGCTGGGCCGGTGCATTCGCGTGGTGGGTTGCTGCATTCGGCGGCATTGCTGCGCTCATGGGCCTCGATACCCTGTCCAACTATTCGGCGGCCGTCATCGGTGCGGGCGCTATTGCGCTCGCGATCCCGGGGCTGATGTTGCTCATGGCTGGCCTGCTTGCGCGCGAAAACTCGCGTGCCGCTGCGACTAATTCTGTGGTCCTAGAAGCGGCCGCGCGGCTTCTCATGCCGCTGGAGCGCACGGGCGACGACGCCCTCGTCTTTGCCGACCAGATGCGCAAGAGTGCTGGCGAAGTCGATCGCTCCATGGCGCACGCCCTGTCTTCCATGAAGGCGATGTCGGCTGAAATTTCCGATGAAAGACAGCGCCTTGAAAGCGTTTCTTACGTCACCGCAGACAACGCGAAGGACCTGTCACAGCGGCTCCACGATGAACGCAAGTCGCTCGAAGCGCTCGCCTCGGATATTCGCAAGCAGACCGAGATGATGAGCGAAGCCATACCGCGTCAGGCGGCTCAAATGCGCGACTCCGCGCGTGCAGCAGCGGCTGATATTGCCCAGGCCGACCAGGCCCTCGAAGTCCGCCTCGAAAACCTTGATGCAGCGAGCGCAAAGCTGTCCGAGAAGGTCACGTCTCTCGACAACATGTCGATAGAGGCCGCCAAGCGTAGCGAAGATTTGATTTTCGCTGTCGCCCGGATGGAAGAGAAGCTCGAACAATCCCGCAAGATGGTGGAACAGGCGCTTCGCGCTGGCGAGATGGTCGCAGCCAGCGCCCACACAACGGGTGATCGTTTGACGGAAGCGGTCAGTTCTGCGCTTGACCGTGCCCGGGTGGCGTCACGAGATATTCAGGCGGAAGCTCTCGAAGCGTCCGAACGTGCAGCGACATCACTGGCGCAGCTTAAGAAAGCCGGTCAGGACGCGGCCGAAGCAGTTCGAGCCGCACGCGCCGAAGCCGAAGCGCAGGCACGATCCCAGCAGTCATACGTCGGCTCCGCAACATTCAGCGCACCCGCCCACAAATCGGCTGAAGAACCAACCGAACAGGACGACGCTGCGCGCCGCGCCGAAATCCTCGCAAAGTCACCCGGCTTGCCGAAGGCGCCGTCAGGTTTCCTCAAACCGAAGCAGCCTGGACCTTCCCAGCCAAAGCTGGAAGACGATGACGTTTTCGAAGACACACCGCCGCCGCCAAAGCCTGCGGCGCACGCGCCGCAACAGTCTGGCGACGATGAGCTGTTTGACTCCGGTAATGCCTCGAACCAACCCGCCGCCCGCGTGGAGCCGGCCTCACCTCCCGCTGCGACCGGGGAAGTGAGCGATCCGTACGCAGAGACGGCGGACAATGAGAACGAGACGTCAGAACCGACACCTTCAGTCGACCATGCAGAAACGCCAGAACCACCACGCCAACCGGTGCTGTTCAATCGTCGCCGCACCGACCGGCCGCCTTACCTCAAGCCAGTCCAAGGAGGCCAGGCGGTCAATCTGGCGACAGTGACCCAGGTCGATCCTGACCTTGATGAAGACGAAGATGCGAGCACGGACGCTGAGGCGCTCATAGAGCCAGCTGTTGAACCGGAAACTGAACCGGCTCCCGCCCCCGCTCAGGAAGAGCAGCCGCAGATCAACCGCCGCTCCGACTCCAATCAGTGGAGCGATATCATCGCTGACATGGAGCGTGACGAGCATCCTTCGATGCCTCGCGAGGAAATCGCCGAAGAGGTCATTCACCGACTGATGGATTCAGGTATTCGGCTCGGCGAGATTTTCCGTCCCCGCGACAAGAAGCGGATCGCCAGTGCTTCGCGCAAAGGTGGTGGCCTGCGCCGCAAGGCGATTAGCGACGTCGCATCCCGTCAGGTACAGCGTGTTCAGAAGCGGCTCGATTCCGACCGTCAGCTCATGCACATGTCCCGCGAATTCCTGTCGATCGAAGAACCGGACGCCCTGATGGCGCTCGACAAGACTTGCCGGTCGTCCAAGAATGCGAGCGCTCGGCTTTCCGCCTTCCTGCTGATTGACGCCGCGCTGGGCTGAACGACAGACTAACCAGCCTGTCCGCTAAAACATGGAGCGATTAAGGCTTGGCCGTACGCGCCCCGACCAGCAAAGCATTTTCAAGGCTTCAGGCCGTTGAAGCGCGATCACCGCTGGAGGCTGAAGTTGCTGCCGAAAAGGCAGCTGCGCTTGGCCGTGCCGGGCGCGCGATTGAAGCGGCGCTGCTTCGACTATCCGCACCGCCAGATGGCACATCGCGGGAAACGCTACTGCTCGATGCCGCTGAAGCTGCACAGGCCTACTTCCTGCAGCGCGAGTTGAACGGCCTCAGGGATCAGCGCGATATCATCAAGGCGTTCGAAATCCCTCGCGAAGTTCTCAACCGCATCGGTATTGTCAGGCGTCGCTGACGGATGCGAGGCCGCGCCCTTTCCCGGAAAGCCGCGGTCGAATAGGACAGTGG